>JAJFID010000100.1 GCA_021775325.1 Rhodospirillales bacterium | reverse complement strand
GCAAGTGTCGTTCCAATACCAATGCCGACGACCATGAAACCGACCTGGTTTATCAAGCTATACGCTAATACACGGCGCAGATCGTTTTCGATGACCGCAAAGAATATCGGAAAGCATGTCATCGCCGCACCGATGTAAACCAGTAACTCAGTGCCAGGATATCCGCGAGCAAGGGCATAGACGGCCACTTTGGTGGTAAATGCGCTGAGAAAAACCGTGCCGGTGACGGTGGCTTCAGGGTATGCATCGGTGAGCCAGTTGTGAAACATAGGAAAGGCGCACTTGATGCCAAAAGCCAAAAAAATCAACCACCCCGAAATGCCGGACAGGCCAATATAGCCGAATTCCATTGTACCATTCTCAGCGGCGTAAAATAGTGCTCCTGCAAGAAGGATCACACCAGATAAAACCTGAATAATGAGATAACGCATCCCGGCCACGTATGATTCTTGTGTACCCCGTGCCCAGATAAGAAAAACTGAGGTGAAAGCCAGCAGTTCCCAGAACACGAACAGGGTCAATAAATCACCAGCGAAGACCGCACCCAAGCCGCTGCCTGCATACATCAAGCCAGCCACTTGTTGTACGGTGTCACGCACGTGCAGGGAGTACACAACGGCAATAAAGGCTGCTATGTGAAACACGTACCCAAAAACAAGACTTAGCTTGTCCACACGGTAGAGAATGAGATCATACTCAAGGAATGCGAACTGCAGATGTACGCCTTCGGATACGGTCCACAGATGCATGGCGCTCAAAACCGGAATTGCGACCATGATTGCGGCTCGTAATGTCCCGCGGCTCACGACGGCAATTAGTGCGCCGATAAAGAAGGGGACAAATGGTGGAATTTCAAGCATCCACATCACGACCCCCCGTTTCATTCTCGCTGGAATAATAATCCTCTGAGCGCATGAGGAATGTTCGCATCCATTTTGCAATCAACACCAGGACAACACAGCCGACGAACCCATAGATTGGATAGAACCCCCACAGGTTCTCCCAACTGTGAGCTACATGTCGATGTATCACAAAATCCAGGGCGAACAGGATTGCGCAGCAACCGTAAAACACGCGTAGAACGCGTTTGACATTCTTTGGATTGTCAAAAAATCTTACTCGTTCAGTTTCCATGATCTGTCCCCGGTACCGCAGCAACAGCATTGGCTAAGTCATATAGTGGTTGCGGGTAAACAAACAGAACCACACAAATCACGGCGGTAATGCTCAGAGCAATCAACGATGGCAGCGGTGCTTCATTCATTTGGGCGTCCTGCGGGGTTTGCTCATTTCCAGGAAAGAACGCTTGTATCGGTATGGGGAGGAGATAGGCAATGTTCAGCAGCGAGCTAATCATTAGGATTGCCATAATAATCCACTGCTGTGTATCCAGTGCCCCCATCAACAAATACCATTTGCTCCATGTTCCACCCGTTGGGGGGACGCCGATGATGCTCAAACTCGCCACAAAAAAAGCGGCCATGGTAATAGGCATTTGCCGTCCCAGCCCACGCATCTGACTAATCAGAGATTTATGTGTGGCGACCAAAATTGCACCAGCGCAGAAAAACAGCGTAATTTTGCCAAATGCATGCATGGCGATGTGCATGGAACCGCCGACGACACCAAGTGTGGTGGCGAGCAATGCGCCGATGGTGACGTAACCCAGTTGGCTAACAGTTGAGTAAGCCAACCTTGCCTTCAGGTTGTCTTGTCGCATAGCGACGACTGACGACAGCAAAACGGTTGCGCCAGCCAGATACAGCAACGCCTGGGTGCTTGGAAGTGCGCCGAGAAGATCAATGCCAAAGATGTAAACGCAGACCTTCATCACTGTGAAAACGCCGGCCTTCACCACGGCGACAGCATGCAGCAAAGCACTCACTGGCGTTGGTGCGACCATGGCCGCGGGAAGCCAGCGATGGAAAGGCATAATGGCGGCTTTACCAATACCAAAGATAAACAGCGCGAGCAGTACACCCGCTACCGTCAGGCTGGTTTCGGGGCCAAACACACCACCTTCTTTGAAGTCCAGCGTCCCGGCCACGAACCAGGTTCCAACGATTGCCAGCAAGAAAAATGCGATTGAGGTACTGAGCAGAATGCCGAGATAGATTCTCCCACCTCGGCTGGCTTCTTTTGTTCCCGCATGGGTGACCAGTGGGTAGGTGGATAAAGTCAGAACTTCATAGAAAATGAACAAGGTGAACAGATTTTCGGCGAATGCAATCCCCATGACGCAACCAATGGCGATAGCAAAACAAATGTAGAAACGGGTTTGGTTTTTCTCATTATGACTTCGCATGTAGCCGATCGAATAGATGATAGTGATTGGCCAAAGGAAACTGGCAACGAGCGCGAAAATCATACCGAGCGGTTCAACGGCAAAACTCAGATTCAATCCGGGGAAAATTTCCAGCCAGTGCACCCTGATGACGTCGCCTTGGCTGATCCCAGCGTATAGATTGACGGTTAAGTACAAAACGAACAGGCCCGTAACAATGGTCATCGCTTCGCGCACGTTTGGATTGTTTCTGGTCGCAACAAGACCCATCACCGCCAAAGGCGGCAAAATGATACAAAGTTGCAGCATGGTTTCCAGTGATATGGTCATGGCGAAACACCAAACAAACTATCGGCTGCTGCTTGTGCGATCTGAACACTAAGTCGTGTGTCCACGCCGAAATACACATTGGCGGCAACCAGTAACCATACGGGGACAAGAATGCTCCAGGGTGCTTCCTTGACCGGATCTTTGCCAGGCATCGGTTCCATGAAGTAGGCGACCTCAACAACCCGCCATACGTAAACAATCGCAAGCAATGAACCTAAAAGAACCAACACGGCAACAGGCCACAAACCATTTTCAATTGCGGCCATGACGAGAAACCACTTGCTGACAAACCCGATTGTTAGCGGTACACCGATCAGGCTTGCTCCGCCCACCACAATCGCGGCCATGGTGAGTGGCATCTGACGCCCCATTCCCTGCAGGCAACTCAACTGCACACTGCTCAATCGGTACATTACGGCAGCCAATGCCAGGAACAGTGCGCTTTTCATCAAAGAATGATTGAACAAATGCAATAGCGTCGCCATTAGTCCCGCTGAGGTAGCAATACTGTAACCGACGATCATGTAGCCAATCTGGGCCACACTAGAGTAGGCAAACAGGTGCTTCAGGTTTTTCTGATAAATAGCTGCTGTCGAAGCAACAAAGATGCCTAGAAAACCAAGGACGAGGAACACGGGCTGCAACGGTAAAGTTGAGAAAGAAAAGGAGAAGTCGAAAACCGAAAATGTAAATCGAATGAGCAGGTATAACGCCACCTTGGTAGAGGTGGCAGCAAAAAATGCTGTCACGATTGAGGGCGCATAAGAATATGCATTGGGCAACCAAAGATGGAGGGGAAACAATGCCATCTTGAGGCAGACACCAACGACAAAAAAGACATACGCGGCATACATCGTTCGTGTATGGGCGACGTCCGGCAGACGCCTGGACAGGTCCTCCATATTCAGCGTGCCTGTCATCTGGTACATCAGACCAATAGCAATCAAAATGAATGTGGCGCCAATCGTACCCATAATCAAATACTGATACGAAGCCCAGAGGGCGCGCCGACCATCTCCCATGGCGATCAAGGCGTAGGCTGACAGAGACGATATTTCCAAGAAGACAAATACGTTAAACACGTCTCCTGTGGATATGATTCCCAACATACCAGTGAGAGACAGCAGATACAGGACGTAGAACATCATCTGGCTGTCTTCGGCAATTTCTGCTTGTATGCTGGTGTGCGCGGCAAGCAGTACAACGGTACTTACCGCCGACACAATCAACAAAAGAAACGCACTGAGTTCATCGATACGATACTCGATACCCCAGGGTTGTTCCCACCCACCTAACTCATAGGATATGGGGCCTGACTCCATCACCTGTTGAAGCAAAGCGACACTGATCAGAAACGCGATACTGCTTACGATCAACGTGAACAACCACACGAGTTTAGGGCGTCTCATGATCAAACAGGAAGGCGCCGCCAATAGCGGCAAAACAACCTGTAAAATGGGGAGGTGTGCTAACACGCCTGATCGTCCTTTTTCTGAATTTCGTCTTCTTCGATACTTCCGTAGGCCTCTCTTATGCGGACGATCAACGCGAGTCCAAGAGCGGTCGTTGCAATGCCTACGACAATGGCTGTGAGAATCAGGACGTGTGGCAAGGGATTGGAATACTGGCTAAACCCGTCGCCCACGATGGGGGCTGTCGCACCGTCGACCTTGCCTACACTGATGTAGAAAATGAAGACAGACGTTTGGAAGATGATTAGACCCGCAATTTTTTTTATGAGGTTTCCCTGGGCGATAACGATGTAAAAACCGGTCATCATTAGCGCCACCACGACCCAGTAATTATACAGTCCTATTAACATCACTTGGTCTCTCGTGGCTTGTAATGCAGGGCTTCTTTTCGATCAGCAAACTTGAAAAAGATGATAACCATTACAGATGCAACCGTGCAGCCTACGCCCAGTTCTATCAAAAGAATACCGAGATGCTGGCCGGCAATGGGGTCTGAAGATAATACGCTGTAATCAAGAAAATTACCCCCGTTCAGCATCGATACTAAACCGACGCTGCCATACACCAGAACACCAACTCCAGACAGCAGCTGAACCAGGGGTTGATTAATGATCCGCCGCGCTGTGCTTAACCCGAACAATAATGCGTAAAGTATGATTGCTGAGGCAAAAATCACACCCGCCTGAAAACCGCCGCCAGGTCCAAAATCGCCATGAAATTGTACATAGAATGCAAACAATAGGATGAACGGGATCAGCACTTTGCTTACAATGCGCACGACAAGATGCTGCTCATGCATTGACGTATTGATCAACTCTATCTCAGCATCGTTTTCATCCCGGCGGCCGGGCAGGCCCAGCAAGACCACCACCCCTACGCCGGCGGTGAAGATGACAACCACCTCACCGAAGGTGTCGAAGCCCCGGTAACTGGCAAGCACAGCCGTTACGAGATTGGGGACGCCTATTTCCTGCATGGAGTCGTGTATGTAACGCGGGGAAACGTGGAGGTTCGCCGGAGCCTCTGCGAAACCAAAATACGGCATATCCATGGTGCCATAAATCAACAAGCCACCAATGATGAGGACCAATATCAAGGCCAAGGTGGGCCGATAGTGAGAGGCAAGCTCACTACGACCGGTTATCGCAATAGTCGTCAACATAAGGATTGTGGAGATACCCGCGCCTACAGATGCTTCTGTAAATGCCACATCCACCGCATCCATGGCAACAAAGAAGCTTGCGGACAACAGACCGTAAACGCCCAATAGCATGACGAGTGCCAACAGACCTTTCGTCCGGCCAATGGAAACCGCTGTCCAAACCAATAGCGTCAGGAGGGCGATATCA
Organism: Rhodospirillales bacterium; assembly: GCA_021775325.1. Lineage (GTDB taxonomy): Bacteria > Pseudomonadota > Alphaproteobacteria > Rhodospirillales > Casp-alpha2 > JABJGO01. The sequence continues at coordinate 785 of JAJFID010000100.1, read as the reverse complement.
ACTAGGTTTTCGATGGCGTGTCCTCCCCCTTGCCTTCATCTTCTTTATTGAGAATAGGAACAAGTCCACTTTGTATCGCGGCTTTAGCCAGCGCATGGCTTGCCGTCGGGTTGATAAACAACGTCATCAGAAGAATTATTACGAGTTTTGTAACAACGATACCATCAGGTAACTGCAGCATCAGGCCGATCAGTATCAACGCTGTAACCAGCGTATCGCTAACGCCGACTGCATGCATGCGTGTATAGAAATCCGGAAACCGTAAAAGTCCGATCCCACTGGAAATTGCCAAAACACATCCCGAAAGCAGGCACAGCCCGCTAACCAAACTGATGAAAGTATCCATCACCGATCCTCTTCTCCATGCTGCACATCATGGGCGTCATGCTTGGCGTTGAAGGAGTCTACATAATGCAATACCGCAATCACGCTTATGAAACTGATCAAGGCATACACCATGGCAATATCCAGGAACTCTGGACGTCCCATCACAAAACCTAAAAGACAGATGAGCAAGACCGTTTTGGTGCCAAACATGTTCACGGCGAGAATCCGGTCATAGAACGTCGGCCCTATGTTTCCACGGAGAATTGCCATGAACATGACAACAAGGATTGCGATGGTTGCAATGATCAACATCAGGCTTCCAATCGGCTCACGCGGTGATCCATTTCACCCGCTTCCAAGTCTTCAATCGATTCTCGTACCAAGGCATGCACCAGGATTTTGTCACCATCTATGTCCACTGCAACAGTGCCAGGGGTCAGGGTAATTGAGTTTGCGTA
>JAJFID010000099.1 GCA_021775325.1 Rhodospirillales bacterium | reverse complement strand
GCAACCTTTGTCGGCATTGCCATGATTGTGGGTGGCGGTCTTTATATTCTGCAACGCGAGCGCACCCGGGGGCAGAAAATAACCACAGGCCGGAAAATCCGCTGGCGCTTGTAAACTTTTACTCCGGCGTTGACAGTATTTACAGGGACCACTGAAGAAGCAGCTCGAACGGTATTATTTTTACTCTATTTTGAAAGGAAAATGGTGTGGAAAACTTTGACGATTATCTACAGGACATACAGGCAAAGGAGGAATCCGTTAGACCTGATTTTGCTATTGCCTTCTGGCTCAATATCTCAAAAGACTATGATATTGGCGCAGTAACAGCGTTGAAGACTTCCAAGGTTGATCTAACCACTATTAGTTCTTTTGCTGAGCTGGCTGCACATGCTGACCAGTATAACGATGTTGCGTGGAATGCCGTAATACTCCAACAGCACAAATCTACGAATGGCAAATTACCCTCAGAAGACCAAGCAGATGAATTGGCAACGACTTTCAACGACGAACTAAAAGGCAAAGTCCTGCCAGTTGATGGTTATCCAATATTTGATTTTGATGGTGACATCATTGTGGACATAGACATTGAGTGGTGACTGATTGCTCTATTCCGTATTCTTGATGGCGTAATGCATGTGCGGTCCATCTGGCAACTCAAACGTCACATTGGTTTCGTTATTAGCCAGGCACTCGCCTAGTTCCTCACGTAGCGGCGTAATAAGCTTCCATTCACGCCTATGATCAAGTTCCGAGTTTGGCCTTTGGCGAGAGTGAACACATAGAATCAGATCTGACGCTGCCAAACCCCGATACTAGCCGCACAAAACGACAGCCCTTTCCGTTAGGTAGGGCGGTGGCCTAGTTTGCGCGGGAAATGCTGGCAAGACGGTTCACCACTCAAGCGTATGCGTTGGTGTCCAACCTATCCACTGAGTCGAATAACCATTGCCTAGCGGATACAGGCAAGATGCACTGAGTCTGGACACAAGGGTGGTCCATGCAGGTGGTGGTGGTGAGGTCGTGATGCAAAATATTGCCGTAACAGCTTTAGCATTATTCGGGATCGGTTTTCTCGGGGTTACGCTGATCAGACGCCTTTACAACATAGATGATGTAGAGACAGTATTACTATGTCTGGAGCAATAAGAATGAAAATCAACCAACGACGCCCACTATCCGACCTCGACGAAGAGTTTCAAACACTAGGTTGTAGGCGTTCCGATCCCGATGGCTGTAAAAACAATTCTACAGAAGGGAAATGCGCGTTTGTCAGAGATGATGAATTGTGTCTTTTGCCGCCTCAATCGTGGAAAAGACTCTTTGCAGAGCTGAGGGCGTTAGAAGGCAAAGGCTAACCGCTCCTTTTCCAGCGGAAACAGTCGCCCGAACTTCTGCTCAGGGTTAGGAGCAAGCCTTTCGGCGCGCGTTGAATAATGCAACTACACGCCAGAAGTCGGCATTCGGATAATCAGATACGCAACCACCCAGATCCTCAGAATCTGGTAAGTTTGCAACTCCATCAATCTTTCCTTCTCGGAACGAAAGGTACTCTAAGCCATTTCTTGCCGGTTCACGAAGAGAATTATTTGTCAAACTAGAGAACAATATTTCGTATTGGAACAAAAGAAGAACTTTTCGTCAACCATGCAGCTTTCACTTTTCTGCTTAGGGTCATCAACGGTCAATTGTGACTCATCAAGAATACGACCGTTGTGTAGTGTGCAGCGGTTATCTCGGCACGCGAACTGCCAGCGTAACCGCAGCGCACGGCGTATCGGTTCAGTTACCCTGCCGGGCCAAAGGTCTCCGTGTGAATCTGTTCCACCGGAATGCCCTGTTGTTCCAGGTCCAGTTGCACATCGGCCATGAACCGCGTTGGGCCGCACAGAAAATAGTGGGCATCCACGTTCCCGACCAGATCGACCAGTAGTGCGCCAGTAACCCGGCCTTCGCTGTCAAAGTCTATGCCCAGTTTATCGTCCGGATTGGGCCTGCTGTAGGCCACGTGCAGGCTCATATCAGCGTGGTCGGTGATGAGATTGCGGACCTCGGTAGCCAGCGGGTGGTGATCGCCGTCCCGTGCGCCATGCACGAACCACACGGGGCGGTCGCTGTGTTGTGCAGCGACCGCGTGCAGGATGCTCATCATGGGGGTCACACCGACCCCGGCGCTGACCAGCACCAGTGGCCACATATTGCAGGTCATCATGAAATCACCTGCCGGTGGACGGCTTTCTATGATGGCACCCGGTTCCACGGCGTCGTGCAGATACCGTGAGACCAGCCCCATGGGCTCCCGCTTGACGGTGATCCGGTAATGCTCGTCCCATGGAGAGCTGGACAGAGAGTAGGTCCGTCGGACCGGTTCGCTCATGCCGGGAATGCTAAGCTCAATGGGCAGGTGCTGTCCGGGCTCGAACGTGGCCAGCGGCCCGCTGTCCCTCGCTTCAAACACAAACGAGGTTACGTCTTCACTTTCCGGCGTTTTTTCGATCAGCCGCAAGGAGCGCACGGACTCAGCATCGGACTGCCAGCGCAGGCCCACAGCCAAGGGTAGCTCGACGATTTCCGCGATGTTGAGGGTAATCAGGCGGCGGGCACCGGGAAAGTTCACCAGTTCGTCAGTCTCCCAGTCCATGGATGTGTCGCCTGTGATCTGCAGCAGACTACCGGTCTCGAAATCCATGAACAGATAACCTGCTCTGGGATCGAGGACCAGATTGCCGATGGTGTTATAGTGATTGTTGCCGGCATAGTCCGGGAACCGCAGTTGCCCGTCACTGAGTACCTGGACAAAACCCCGCTCACCGCCCCGGTGGCTGACGTCCATGCCAAAGGTGGGGCTCTCGCCATCGCCGCGATAACCGCTGGCGATGAAGAAGGTATCTGCGTTTGTGATCCAGTCCTGTTGCGCAGGCGTCAGGCTCGTGCCGCGCGTGGCGGTTCCGGCGGGCGCATCTTCCACCCGATGCCATGCCCGCTCACGGATGTACTGTGGACAATTGCCGAATGCCTGATCCACGCGGAAGGAGATGGATTTCGATCCATCGGCGGCCACGCGCCCGTTAACACGATTGCGCCGACGGGTAGCCAGCTCGATCCCGAGGATGCCCATGTCTGCATCCGCCCGGAATGCGTCTTCAAGCGCATCGCCTGGTACGGGCGCTGCGTCGATCACCAGATGATGGGGATCGGGTGAGGTTACAAACCCATCCGGCCCGTCCAGCAGCGTGGCCCATGGACGGCCCTGGTCATCGCGTGCCGACACCACCAGAAACGGCAGAGCGGTGTGAAACGCACGGTGCTGATCCGGCAAATGGTTGCGCACGACGGCGCGGGCCCAGTCTTCAATGTCACGCACGCCGAGCCGTTCCTGTACGGCCTGTTCGCCATGGTGAAACGGCGAAAGGTTGTCAATTCCTGTGGTTTGCGCGGTCATGGTGATCTCCTGTTGTTAATCGCCGTCTTGGTATCAGAGACCCAGCTCAGACAGGCCCGGATGGTCATCCGGTCGGCGTCCCAGTGGCCAGTGGTATTTTCTGTCGCATTCCTGTATCGGCAGATCATTAATGCTGGCGAAACGACGCTGCATGAGGCCGTCGGCGGCGAATTCCCAGTTCTCGTTGCCATATGAGCGGAACCAGTTGTTGCTGTCATCGTGCCACTCGTACGCGTACCGAACGGCAATGCGGTTGTCCGTCCAGCTCCACAGTTCCTTGATCAACCGGTAATCCAGTTCCTTTTCCCATTTTCGGGTCAGGAAAGCCTCGATGGCCGGACGACCGGTCACGAACTCGGCTCGATTGCGCCATTCACTGTCGGGCGTATAGGCGAGCGTTACCTTTGCCGCATTGCGGCTGTTCCAGCCATCTTCGGCGGCGCGGACTTTTGTTCGGGCGGTTTCTTCGGTGAAAGGGGGCAGTGGCGGTCTGGACATTTTATGAACTCCTGAACGGTCGTGTTGACTCATATAGAAAGAGGCCTGGCGCATGGACGCAACGGTCCACGCGCCAGATCCCATCAGGCGGCGAGGCCAACCTTGGTTTCCTGCATGCCCACAAATCCGGGCAGGTTTTCAATCCGGCTCAGCAGGCCGCGAATATTGGGATAGTCATCCAGTGACACGTTGCCTTCAGGCGCATGAGCTGTATAGCTGTATATCGCTACATCGGCGATGGTGGGACGTTCACCCACAAGCCAATGACGGCCAACCAGATGGCTCTCCAGCCGATCAAACGCGGACTTAGCCACGGCGTGGGTTCGGGTCACGTCAAGCGCTGCACCGAATACGGTGATCAGGCGGGCGGCTGCGGGACCATGGGCAATATCGCCTGCTGCCAGTGACAGAAACTTCTGTACTTCGGCTTCCCCGCGCGGGTCCACGGGCAACCAGTCCGATGCGTACTTGCGGGCCAGATATACCAGAATGGCATTGGAATCGGATACCACGGTTTCGCCGTCTTCCATAACCGGGACCTGACCGGACGGATTGAGTTTCAGGAAGGCTTCCTTTTTGTGCTCGCCGGTGAGCAGGTCCACATCAATTAAATGATGATTGATGCCGGCGAGGCTGGCGAGCAGTTCGACCCGGTGTGAATGGCCGGAAAGCGGGTGGCGGTGGATGCGAATGGCGTTGGACATGATGTGTTCCTTTGGTTCCAGAGATGGTTTCACATTTACACGACACCTGTGGGTGCCGGTTAAAAAGACTATGACGTAAAAAAAACTTGGCGATAATATGCAAATATGTTCAATTATAATGAACAAAACATACATAATGGTATCGACGGATCAATAGAGCAGGAACCCTGTGATGGACAAGATTGAAACCATGCGCACCTTCTCTGCCGTCGCGCAGGAGGGCTCGTTCACAGCCGCCGCCCGGCGATTGGGTATGTCAACCAAATTGGCCAGCAAGTACGTCCAGCAACTGGAATCAAAACTGGAAACGCAGCTTTTCAATCGCACCACCCGCAGTGTTACCCTGACAGATGTGGGCACGGCGTATCTTGAGCGTTGCCGCCCTATCCTCGATCAGGTCGACGAGCTGGAATCCCTTGTCCGCGAACGCCAGACGTCGCTGGCGGGCCCCATCCGCATGACTGCGCCCACGGCTTTTGGCAGCACCCGCCTGACCCAGGCCCTGATCCCGTTCATGAGGGATCACACCGACGTCCACATTGATCTGAAACTTTCGGATAACCGGATTGCGCTGGTGGAAGAAGGGTTCGATCTGGCGATCCGGATTGGTGCTCTCAGGGACTCCACGCTGATTGCCCGAAAGCTTGCAGACATGCCCCTGATCGTCAGTGCCTCTCCCGATTATCTGACCAGACACGGGCGGCCCAAAAATCCGAAGGCGCTGGCGACACATAACTGTCTGATCGACGAGAACCAGTCGGACGCCATGGTCTGGCGATTCCAGTCCGGACGTGGCGAAATTGCGGTCCGGGTCAGCGGTCCGCTTCGCGCCAATTCTCCGGGTGCCATTGCGCAAATGGTCGAGGGTGGATTGGGCATTGCCCGTTCACCTCAATACGTTGTTGAGCAGGCGCTGAAGGATGGGCGGCTGGAACACCTGTTGCCCGAATTCACCACTGAGGGGTTCGGTCTCTATGCCCTGTATCCGCCAAACCGCCACCTGACGGCTCGGGTACGATCACTGATCGATCATCTGGCCCGTTTTATGGGGCCGGAAAGTGGTGCCTGATCGTGTTCACACACGGGAGATGAAGTCTTCATGTTTGCCGTTTGGCGTAACATCCAGTGGCTCGCGCCGCTCGATCAAATCGAGGCGATGATCCCACTGCATGGCGGCTCGAATGATGCTTTCGAGGGCTGTACGCTGTTCATCTGACAAGGGCTCGTCAACCACAAGGGTTGCTTCAACCAGATCCAGTTCCTGCTGGATGAACTGATACTGGCGTACCGTAACCACGTCCTGAAAACTGTGGAAACCCGTCAACGGCCAGCGGACCTGACCTTCAGGCGTTTTCAGCATATTACGATGTCGACCCAGGACCCGGTTCAGAGTGCCCAGCCCCCGACCACAGGCACAGGGTTCGCCAACCTCGGCATAATCACGGATGTCATAGCGGATCAGCGGCGTTGCGTAGTTGTGTAAATCAGTCACCACGACCCGGCCCACCTCTCCGGGCAGGCAAGGCCCTCCGTCATCCCGCAGGATCTCGACAATCAGGTTTTCATCCATGGTGTGGTACAGGCTGCTATGCGGGCACTGTAAAGTGATGTTCCCGACTTCCTCCGAACTGTAGCGATCCGTCACCTTGACGCCCCACCGGGTTTCAGCACGCTCCCGCAATTCTGGCGTCAGCGTTTCGCCGATCGTGCGCACTTCGATCAGATTGTCAGCAAACGTTTCGCTGTCTTCCGTTGCGTTGAGCAGGGCCTGCAGATTGGATGGATACGTCACCAGATAGGCCGGTCGTGCGGCACCCAGCCAACTCAACTGCTCAATCACATTCCCGAAGGGCGATGACAGTGAAGGCCCCGTGGAATACAGTGATGCAATAGAACCTTGCCATGTTGCATTTTCTTCCAGGCTGGCATTGGCACGGATGGTTGCCATTTTTCCCGAAAGATCACGCCGGTGCCACAATTCTTCGCGGACCTCCAGGGCATGGTAAAACAGGCCGGATACGCTGGTTTTTTTCACCGTGACGGGCTGGCCTGTTGACCCGGATGTCTGACTCTGACCTGTCAGTCGGTGATCAACCGGCAGTTTTTCCGAAAACAGCGACTCGCCCGCAGTTTGAATGGCGTGCCGCGAAAGCAGGGGAACCGTGGACCGCCACGCTTCCATAGACTGGCAGGCAGCGTCCACATCGATATCTGCCAGCGCCGCGCGATAATGCCCGGACTGTTGCTGTGCGAACCGCAGGATCAGGCGCGCCTGCATCAATTGACGCCGCACGATCATATCCGGGGTGTTGTGTTGAGTCCTGTGCAGGACCTCACAGAGTTGCACCAGATTGGCAATTTTGGGACTCGGCAATCTCAGCCAGGCGATACCACCAACGAAGGATCGGGGTGCCAGCGCCCAGTTCGCCGGGATATCGTCGAAGAAGCTCATGGAATTCGATCAAACCTGATAACGGGACAGCGTTCGCCCAGTTCATAACACGGGTAACAAATCCGGTCGATCTGGAACCGACCGGATATGGCTGCCTCAATCTCGGTAAGCGTCGGGAATGTATAGGTTACAGTCGACCCCTTGTAGGCGTCGATGGTGTTGATAGCCTCCACTGGCCAGTCGAGACGGTCTGCCGCGGCCTGCCGGTCAGGCATCCAGTCATTCAGGCAGTCCCGAATTCCCGACACGGCCACACCATCGGCAATGGAGGTTTGCAGTGCCATGGCGATACGCCACTTCAGGGCATGCATGGAACCGATTCGGCCGGTATCAAGGGCGGCACGGACCTGTTCCATGTTTTCCTGTCCATCGGGGGAGGCAAAAAACCGAAGGACAAGACGCCCATTTGCTCTCAGGGCCCGATGAAGTTCGTCGATAACAGTTTTGTACTCGCTGCTGTCGGGCAGGACATTGATCGGACCGTCACCCACTACAATATCAACCGAGTCGCTGGCCAGTGGAAGCTGCTGCCACTTGGCACACAGGGCTTCGCCGTCACAGGATAAATCACTGGCTGGCCAGACCCGGTCAATCATGGACTGGTTCATATCGACAGCGGTCAGTTGACTGGTCCCTGGCCACGGCAACAGGGCCAGTTCCGGTGTGACGCCCAACAATAGCACCTGAGGTGCTGCTAAACCCGCGATCAGATCACCGATCAGATTCCAATACAGATTGCTATCCTCGGCACAGGGGCGCAGCGGGCTGCCGACCAGCGACCATTGTTTCGCGTGCTGTGACCATGGGGATTTTTGTGCTGATTTGACGGGTACCATGAAGCCTCAGACCTGGAATGAAAACGAAACCGATTACTCAGTGCAAACATACCACAATCTGGATTATCGGCACCTCCTGAACCGGATGCGGTGTATCGTCAACCCTGCTGGTCAATCTTGTCCTGTGTTTTGGTCTCGAAGTCACTGGCGTCGTGGCGTTCGCGGAGTTGTTCCGCGGGATCGCCAGAGCCCCGGTTGACCATGCGGCCACGTTTGACCGTGTCGCGTTCGGCGATTTCATTGGCCCAGCGCACAGCGTTGGTATAGGACGCCACGTCGAGGAATTCACCGGCGTCATAGACCCGGCCCAGCACCAGCGCACCATACCACGGCCAGATGGCAATATCGGCTATGGTGTATTCGTCGCCGCACATATAGCGATTATCGGCCAGATGACGGTCGAGTACGTCAAGTTGACGTTTCGCTTCCATGGCATAGCGGTCGATGCAGTATTCAATTTTTTCCGGCGCGTAACTGTAGAAATGTCCGAAACCCCCGCCCAGATACGGTGCGCTGCCCATTTGCCAGAATAACCATGACAGACATTCAGCTCGCGCCATAGGGTCGCTCGGCACCAGCGCGCCGAATTTTTCGGCCAGATACAGCAGAATGGCACCGGATTCAAAAACCCGTGTGGGCTCGGGCATACTGTGATCCACCAGCGCCGGAATCTTGGAGTTGGGGTTGATGTCAACAAAACCGCTGCCGAACTGATCGCCCTCACCGATGTCGATGTAGTACGCGTCGTATTCGGCACCGTCAAAGCCGAGCGCCAACAGTTCTTCCAGCATAGCTGTCACCTTCACACCATTGGGCGTCGCCAGCGAGTAAAGCTGTAGCGGGTGTTCCCCGACCGGCAGGGCCTTTTCATGGGTGGCACCGGCAACCGGACGGTTAATGTTGGCGAACTCGCCGCCGTTCTTGGCTTCCCATGTCCAGATCTTGGGTGGGGTATAGGATGAATTTTCGTTCATAACAGGGGTTCCGCTCTCGTAAATACGAGGCTTCACGATTGCCTCGGGCCAAGGTTCAGGTACAATTTCAGTTCGCAAGGTGTAGCTGATCTAATTTGGTGCAGCAGGCACAAAAAGCAACCCTTGAAGACGGGGCCACGTCATTTGTCCGGGGCTGATAGAAATTGTGTTTAGTGAAGGTGTAAATGCCAGATAGCACACTATTGTTGGGATTTATTGTTGCTTCTCTCATCGTGCTACTGATTCCAGGGCCCGGCGTTTTGTACGTGGTGGCGCGTAGTGCCGCACAGGGCTATCGCGCTGGCCTGGTCTCGGTCCTTGGTTTGTCGGTTGGCGCACTGGTCCATGTGGTTGCTGCGTCGGCTGGATTATCAGCAATTCTGCTCACCTCAGCGATGGCTTTTGGCGTCGTCAAGTTACTGGGTGCCGGGTATCTTGTTTATCTGGGTATCTGCACGTTGTTTGATCGTCGGAAAACTGCGGATACGGATGAACCAACACCACAGTCGTTGCGCCGCCTGATGGCGGACGGCGTGGTGATCAGTATTCTTAATCCGAAGATTGCCGTGTTTTTTCTGGCCTATCTGCCACAGTTTGTCGATCCGGTCGCAGGTCCGGTCTCACAGCAAATCCTCCTTCTGGGCCTGATCTATGTTGGCTTGGCACTGGTTACAGATGGTGGATACGCCATGCTGGCCGGCAGTGTGCGGCACTGGTTCACAGGCCGCATCATGCGAGGGCCTATACCGCGTTACGTGACGGGCAGTATCTACGTAGGCCTCGGCGTGAACGCTGCGCTCTCGGGTCGGCAGCCATAGGGTCGTCGCCGGTCTTCAACTTTGTCTCACCGCCATGTGATTTGGGTATCAGGTTGTTCAGGGCTAATGTCCGGCATGAACAAAATTATGACCCGCACCCTGCTCTGGGTTACAGGAGCGCTCATGGTAACTGGTATCCAGACGGATAGTCTCGCAGGCGATACCATTCAGTCCTCCAACGTTACCGTGATCGAGTTGTTTACCTCTGAAGGTTGTTCGTCCTGTCCACCGGCAGAAGCTAATCTGGGCAAGCTTGTCGATCGGGACGACATCATTGCGCTGGCGTACCATGTTGATTATTGGGATTACATCGGCTGGGCTGATCCCTATGCCAGCCCCGAGCATACCAAACGCCAGCGTCAGTACGCGCTTACCCTCAGGAATCGTACGATTTATACGCCGCAAATGGTATTTCAGGGCGTTTATGACACACCCGGCTCCCGTATGGGGCAGATCGAGGATGGTTACGCCGAGGCCCGGAAGGTGCCCCGCATTCCCGTGGCCATGGAATTGGCGGACGACGGCATGCTCCATATCCGGATCGGTAACGGCGTTGCCAATGACGCCAATGTACTGTTGGTCACATACAGACAGCGGGCTTCAACCGAAGTCACCCGTGGCGAAAACGCCGGGCGCTTGCTGGAACACAGGAACGTGGTTCAGTCCGTCGAGAAAATCGGGCACTGGAATGACGTTGCGCTCAATCTCTCGCACATGCGGCCGGAGGCTGGCGAGACAGCAATCGGTTGTGCCATCCTGCTGCAGGAAAGCTCCGGCGGCCGCATCATCGGTGCCGCCGCTATGGATCTGCCGATCTGATTGCCCGAGTTTACAGAGACAGGCCTTTCTCCATCATCTGCGAGACGCGACGGGCGAAGGCCAGAGGGTCGACCGGGCTTTCCCCTTCCAGGATTCGGGCCTGATCCAGCAACATGTGGGCGGCATCGTCAATGGCCGGATTGGACTCCGTAGATTCCTTTGCCGCATCGGCCAGCTTGGATACCAGCGGATGTTTTGGATTGATTTCCAGAATCCGCGGCGTTGCACCGGCAAAACCAGCCTGTTTGTGCTGTTTCAGAATGCGTTCCAGATTAATATCCATGTCACCGTCGTCGGCCACCAGACAGACCGCACTGTCGGTCAGACGTGATGACGACCGTACGTCCTTGACGGCATCACCAAGGGCAACCTTGAGGCGGGCCACCAGACCATCCATGCCGGGGGTCTCACCCTTCTTGTCTTTGTCATCGTCCTTGGCATCCTTGCCCAGACTGTCCAGATCGCCGCCGGCCCGGGTGACGGACTTGAACGATTTCTCCTGGAACTCGGTCACGGACTGCATCCAGAAATCATCAATAGGATCGGTTAACAGCAGGACTTCGACGCCCTTGGCCCGGAAACCTTCCAGTTGTGGACTGCGGGCGACGGATTCCTCATCCTCTCCGGTAATGAAGTAGATCGCGTCCTGTCCGTCTTTCATGCGCTCGACATAGTCGGTGAGGCTGGACAGGCCTTCGTTTTCCGTTGTGCGGAACCGGCAAATCTCTAGAATCTTGTCACGGTTGTCGTGATCCTCATAGAGGCCTTCCTTGATCACCGCACCGAAGTTCGACCAGAACTCCGCGAATTCTTCAGGTTTTTTATCAGCTTTCTTTTTCAACTCACCGATCACACGTTTCACAACACCCTTGCGGATTTTTGCCAGCATTGGATCGCGTTGCAGCATTTCACGGCTGATGTTGAGGCTGATGTCCTCGGAATCGATGACGCCGCGCAGGAACCGCAAGTAGGACGGCACCAGTTCTTCACAGTCGTCGGTAATAAACACGCGATTGACGTACAGTTTTATGTTCGCCTTGCGTTCCGGATTGAACAGGTCGAAGGGTTGCATTGACGGGATAAACAACAGGTTTTTGTAGGACAGAACCCCCTCAACCGAGTTGTGCATGGTCAACCATGGTTCGTCGAAAGCATGTGCCACGTGATGATAGAATTCCTTGTACTGGTCGGCCGAGATGTCTTTCTTTTCACGCACCCACAGGGCCGACGCCGAATTCAGGGTTTCCGTATCTTCGCCGGTCTTCAAATTGACCGGCACACCGACGTGATCCGAATAGGTCTTGACCACATTGCGAATGCGCTCCGCTTCCAGAAACTCTTTTTCCTTGGATGACAGGTGCAGGATGATATCCGTGCCACAGGATTCCCGCTCGGCTTCGTCAATTGTGTAGGTCCCCTTGCCGTCAGAGATCCATAACCATGCCTTGTCCTCACCGGCTCGTCGGGTCAAAACCTCGACTTCGTCTGCAACCATAAAGGCCGAGTAGAATCCCACACCAAACTGGCCGATCAGCGACATGTCGGCATCCTTGTCGCCGCTCAACTGTTCGGCAAAAGCCTGGGTGCCTGAACGGGCAATGGTGCCCAACAATTCGTTCAACTCATCCCGGCTCATGCCGATGCCATTGTCGGACACGGTCAGAGTCTTCTTCTTTTTCTCGATGGACAGATCGATCTGGAAAGTCTCGCCTGCAATGGCCGCCATTTTCTTGTCGGTCAGCGCGGCATAGCGCAGCTTGTCACAGGCGTCCGATGCGTTCGAAATCAGTTCGCGCAGGAATACTTCCTTATGGCTGTACAGGGACCGGGCTACGATATCGAGGAGCTTTCCGACCTCTGCCTGAAATGTAAACGTCTCTTGTGTCATGGTAGCTGATACTCTCTGTTTTAAGTCTGTCATTGCATGCGCAATAATGCGCGGAAGATATGGGCGGAAATCGCACCTGATGCAAGACCGGAAGCGGAAAAAACACCATGAGCAATGTCATTACAAGTGGGCCAGAGGGCGCGCCTATAACAGTTATTCTTGCCCATGGAGCTGGCGCGCCCATGGACAGCCCCTTCATGAATTTTTATGCGGATGGAATTACGGCAGCCGGGATTCGCTGTGTCCGGTTTGAATTCCCCTACATGACGGAACGCCGGACCCTTGGTGTCAAGAAACCGCCAAATACCATGCCCATTCTGGTCGAATCATGGCACGGGTATATCGATGCCGTACTGCGTAACAATCCTGGTACGTCACTGATTGTGGGCGGCAAGTCCATGGGCGGCCGGGTCGCCAGTTTGCTGGTATCTGAATCTGGTCGGCGGGGGACCGATGTGGCGGGCCTTGTATGTCTGGGCTATCCGTTTCACCCGGCAGGCAAGCCAGAAAAATTGCGCGTGGAACACCTTGCCACCATGAAAACCCCGACCCTGATCATTCAAGGGGACCGGGATACGCTGGGCAACCGCGAGGATGTTTCAGGATACACGTTATCAGACGCCATCACCGTGCACTGGCTGGAAGATGGCGACCACAGCTTCAAGCCGCGCAAGAAATCCGGCCGCACGGAACAGCAAAACTGGCAGGAAGGTGTTGAGGCGCTCCTGGAATTTGCCAATGCACGTCACCATGCACGATAAACGAGGCGGGTAAATGAGTGTCAGTGCAGAGTTTACGGACATGGTCATGGATATGTTGTCTGACATGGGGCCTGTTTCCAAGCGACGCATGTTTGGTGGTGTTGGTTTGTTTCTGGATGGCATTATGTTTGGCCTGATGACGGACGAGACACTCTATCTCAAGGCGGACAACGTCAATCGACCGGAGTTTGACGATCACGGGCTACCACCGTTCACCTACACCCGCCAGGGCAGGGAGGTCGCGCTGTCATACTTCGAAGCGCCACCTGATGGCTTTGACGATCCGGACGTCATGGTGCAATGGGCACGCGCGGCATGGGCAGCCGCCCGGCGCAATCATGGTAAAGATAAACAGGCGGTGTGACATGTCAGAGAATACCACCATCCGCAAACACTCCGTCCTGATTGCCGGGCACCGCACCAGTGTGTCCGTGGAGAACGCCTTCTGGAGCCAGCTCAAGCGCATCGCCAAACAGCGGCAACTATCCCTCAATCAATTGGTGACACAGATCGACGGTTCCCGGACAAACAATTTGTCCAGTGCGATCAGGGTGTTTGTTTTGAATTCCGTTACCGAAGGGTACAAGAGTGACTAGAACTGCAGTATCTGATTGATAATGTCCTGCGGCGTTATTTCCTGTGGTTCCGGTGCCTGTTGCTGTTGTGGCTCGGGCAATCCTGAATCCGTCTCGCTACTCCCGTTGGTGGTCGGTGCGGTTTGTGTTGAAGGCTGTGAGGTTCCGCCACCGAGGACGCCTTGCAACAGGGTGCCAATGCCGGGCAGTTTTTCTTCCAGTTTATCAATGCCGGGTATGGGTATGCCGCCGCCGCCAGGCAGCAGGGAACTCTCGTCAAGTTCGATAGACGGATCATCCAGTGGCCCGGTAATTGAGAATGGCAAATCTTCCAGTGCGCCAGTGGACTTGGCCAGCAAAGCCGTCAGGATATTCTGAGTCAGATGCAGCGTGCCATTGACATCCATATTCCACCCGCCGAGGTCAACAAATCCGGTCGCTGTACCATTGCCGAAGCCGGAATTGAGACCGAAATCACCAATCTGCGCCACACCCTTGTCGATGGTGAAGGTGCCGCCTGCATCGGCCAGCCCGTCAACATTCTGGCCGGATAACCCGGCACCAAGCTGGCCAATATTGCGCACCAGACCCATGAGACCCGCCAGCGGTGTCCCCGTACCATCGCCCTTGACGTCAAGACCAGTGATGCTGAATGAACCGGTCCCGCCGAGGACTGAAACCAGATCGGCGACACTGCGTCCGTTGGAAATGAAATTTCCCTCGAAGACCATGTTGCCAGCGGCGGCCTGTTCACCGCTGAGGCTGGTCAGCAAGGCGGCGATGCTGCCATTTTTGAAACTCAGAGCCGATTCAAATGACGGCACGTCCTGGGCATTCAATACACCACGCAGGTCAACGTTGCCGCCAAACACATCACCCGACACATGTTCCGCTGTCAACACGCCGTCCGCCAGTTTTGCCACCACAACCGCGTTGTTTACCGTAATGGCTCCATACTCAAGCGCCGCACTATGGAGTTGTACATCGGCATCCAGTGCTTTTAACACACCAAGGTCCAATGGTTCCCGGGACCAGGGAGCACCAGTCGTCGAAGATGTGGACGACGATCCAGCAGCCGTCGAATTGTCAGTTGTTTGCGAACCATTGCCTGATTGAACATCCGGTTCTTTGGGAAGCAGGGGATCAATCGCGATGGAATTTGTCTGTACAATCGCCTTGATGAAGGGACGGGCACCGTTAAGGGAAATACTCGCGTCGCCATTCGCCGTCATGTCGCCTTGCTGCAACTGCATGCCGGTAATCTCCATTCCCGGCAATCCACCACGGACGTGCGTGAACAGATTCAGTCCCCCGATGTCGCCACTTGGTTGATAGGCGATGCCGAGTATGCGCAGCAATTTGGCCGTATTTCCGTGTTGCAGGGAAATATCTGCATCGACCATGGGTTTGATAGGAAGAGCCGAGAAGGTGCCATCAAGGCCAACATTTGCGCCCAGACCGCTGAATGTGCCCGTGATGGTCGGCAGCAGGGCGGTTCCATTGATGGTCACATTGGCACCGACTTTGCCGATGTCACTGGCC
>JAJFID010000098.1 GCA_021775325.1 Rhodospirillales bacterium | reverse complement strand
ACCGAATTGGAGACTTGATCATCCATGGGAGGGTGTATAAGTCAGCCATGCCTATTCTTTCCGCACCTGATTTCAAGACAGGCCTGAGTCACGGCAAACGTGTTATGGGGCTTGATCTCGGCACCAAGACCATTGGCGTGGCGCTTTCTGACGTATCACATATGATTGCCAGTCCACTGGAAACCGTGAAGCGAAAAAAATTTCGCGATGATTCGGCGCGGCTTTGCCAGATTATTGAAGACCATGAGGTCGGCAGCATCGTATTGGGGCTGCCCGTCAGCATGGACGGTACCGAAGGTCCCAGATGTCAGTCCACACGGGCCTTTGCCAACAATGTAATCGGCGTCGTCGACCTGCCGGTCACGTTCTGGGATGAACGGTTATCCACATCCGCCGTGGAACGCATGCTTGTCAGCGATGTGGATATGACCCGCAAACGACGGGGCGAGGTCATCGATAAACTGGCTGCTGTGTACATTCTGCAGGGATTTCTGGATGCCCGGGTCTGACCGACAATAGCGGTCAGAACAGAGAAACTCCGGCATTAGAAAGAATGTGTCCGTGTCAGCACTTTCATGGCTTGCAAACTGACCACAGGCGGAACTATAGTGCGCCCTTAATGACAATCGATGTATCTGATTTCTCTGCCTATCCTCACCGGCACTTGCTCGGCATCGAAGGTCTTTTTCCCCACGAAATATCGTTTCTGCTGGATCGTTCCGAATCCTACGTCGATCAGAACCGTCAGGCGGACAAGAAAAAGTCCACACTCCGGGGCCGGACGATCATCAATCTGTTCTTCGAAAACTCGACCCGGACACGAACGTCATTCGAACTTGCCGGCAAGCGTCTGGGTGCCGACGTCATCAATATGTCTGTCGCCACCAGTGCCATCAAAAAGGGCGAAACCCTGATTGATACAGCCATGACCCTGAATGCCATGCATCCGGATGTGCTGGTCGTCCGGCACCCGGACTCGGGTGCCGCCAAATTGTTGTCGGAAAAGGTCAACTGCGCCGTGATTTCTGGCGGCGACGGCAGACACGAACACCCGACACAGGCGCTGCTGGATGCGCTCACCATACGCCGCCGCCGCGGTGATCTGGCCGGACTGCAGGTCGCCATATGCGGCGATGTGCTGCATTCGCGTGTAGCACGCTCCAACATTCATTTGCTTAATACCATGGGTGCCCGGGTACGCCTGATCGCGCCCCGCACGCTGATCCCTGACAGCATCGAACGCATGGGCGTGGAAGTTTTTTACGACATGAAAGAAGGTCTACAGGACTGCGACATCGTCATGATGCTGCGATTGCAGAAGGAGCGCATGCAAACCAGCTTTTTCCCTTCAGTACGCGAATACTTCCACTTCTTCGGACTGGATTACGAAAAACTGTCCGTCACCAAGCCCGACGCGCTGATCATGCATCCCGGTCCCATGAACCGGGGCGTGGAGATCGATTCCGAGGTGGCCGACGATTATGGCCGCAGCGTGATCCGTGAGCAGGTGGAAATGGGTGTTGCCGTGCGCATGGCCTGCCTCGAAGTCCTCGGATTGCCTCGGGAAATCGACGACAGCACCGTGAGGAACCTGTGAGCATGGCGGGCGCGATACCACGTCAGATGCCGGGCAAGACCGCCTACATCAATGCACACCTTATAGACCCGGCAACCGGCCTTGATGAAAAAGGCGCATTGCTGAGCGATGGCGAAAACATCGCCGATGTGGGTCCAGGACTGTTTCGTGTCGGCAATGGGTGGCAGGTCCCGGACGGTGTCGAGACAGTGGACTGTGCCGGACAGTATCTGAGTCCGGGGTTTGTGGATATCCGCGTCGAAGTGGGCGAACCCGGACAGGAACACAAGGGAACACTGGCCAGCGCCGGACGCGCGGCCACGGGCGGCGGCATCACCACCATGGTGTGTCTGCCCAATACAGACCCGGTTATCGATGACATGAGTGTGGTTGAGTTCGTTGCCCGCCGGGCCCGGAAACTGGGACTCACCAAGGTCTACCCCTACGGTGCGTTGACCAAGGGTGCCAGGGGTCAGGAACTGGCCGAAATCGGCATGCTGAGCGAGGCCGGTGCCGTGGCATTCACAGACGGCATCCATGCAACAGCCAATGCCCGGGTCATGGCACAGGCCATGAGTTACGCCGCCACGTTCGATCTGATGATTATCCAGCACCCGGAAGAGCCGCAGTTGACCGAAGACGGCGTCATGAATCAGGGTGAGCTGGCGACCCGACTGGGCTTGAGCGGGATCCCCAAACAGGCCGAAATTATCATGGTGGAACGCGACATCCGGCTGGCCGAAATGACCGGTGCCCGACTGCATTTTGCCCATGTTTCCACGGCAGAAAGCATAGACGTCATCCGCAAGGCTCGCGCGGCGGGCCTGCCCATTAGCTGTGATACGGCACCGCCATATTTTGCCCTCAATGAAACCGCCGTCGGCGACTACAGGACGTTTTCCAAGTTGTCACCGCCGCTGCGGTCCGAACAGGACCGGCAAGCCGTTGTGGCTGCACTGGTCGACGGCACCATCGACGCCATTGCATCCGATCACAGCCCCCAGGACGAAGAGGCCAAACGCGTGCCTTTTGCCCAGGCGGCTTTTGGCGGCGTTGGATTGAATACGCTGCTGCCATTAACGCTGGAACTGGCGCATAATGCCCATATGAGTTTGATCGACGCCATCACCCTGATTACCAGCAAACCGGCGCAGTTAATGAACCTGCCCGCCGGTCGGCTTGAGGTGGGCATGGCAGCCGATCTGACTGTGTTTGATGCAGAGCGCGGCTGGAAAGTTGACAGCGGCAAGCTCATGTCGAAATCCCAGAACACCCCGTTCGACGGCAGGCCGGTTCAGGGCATGGTCCTGCGTACCGTGGTCGATGGGCGCACGGTGTTCCAGTTGAACGACGAAGCGTAAACTGCCGCCATGGATACGCCCGAAATCCTGTTCATCATTGCCGCCGTGGGTGGCTATCTGCTGGGCTCCGTTCCCTTTGGCATGGTGTTCACACGCTTGGCCGGCAAGGGCGATATCCGTGATGTGGGCTCCGGCAATATCGGTGCCACAAACGTGCTGCGCACCGGCAGCAAACCGTTGGCACTGGCCACACTGATCTGTGACAGCGGCAAGGGCGGTGCCGCCGTCTATCTGACGGCGACCCTGCTGGCGTCGTATGAAGCATCGCTGATTGCGGGCGCCATGGCCGTGGTTGGTCACAATTTCCCCGTATGGCTGCGATTCAAGGGTGGCAAGGGTGTGGCAACAGCCCTGGGCACACTGCTTGTGGCGGCGTGGCCCGTTGGCATAGCCGCGTGCCTGACATGGCTGGCGACGGCGGTGGTTTTCAGAATTTCGTCGCTGTCGGGCATGGTCGCATTGGCCACGTCCCCGCTGTTCGCATGGTTTCTGATCCCGGCCCCCGCCAACATGCCTGCAACCAGCATGGCCGGGTGCATCGCCGTACTGGTTATCTATCGTCACAATTCAAACATCGCCCGGCTCATGCGCGGCGAAGAACCAAAGATTGGCAAAAAGAAAAAACCGGAGCCTCCACAATGAACATAGATGGTGGATGCCATTGCGGGCACATTATCTACACAGCGGAAGTTAATCCCGACGATGTCATAATCTGTCATTGCACGGATTGTCAGGCCATCTCCGGTGCGCCCTATCGCACGGTCGTATTTGCCAATAGCGAGGCGTTCAATCTTTTGAGCGGCACACTCAAGGTCTATGTCAAAACAGCACAAAGCGGCAACAAACGGGCGCAGAAATTCTGCCCCCATTGCGGCTCCCACATATACGCATCCAACGTGGGCGACGGCCCCATGATGTACGGTTTGCGCGTGGGCACCATCAAACAGCGCGACCAACTCATTCCCAAAAAACAACACTGGTGCGCATCGGCTCAGGCCTGGACGAATGACCTGAGTGATATCGAGATGGCACCCACCGACTGACAGTCGTTACAGCCTGCAAGAATCATTACCAATATCAGTGGATCACTTGACCTACCATCACCGGGCGGGCACTGTTTTGC
The DNA here is from genome assembly GCA_021775325.1 of Rhodospirillales bacterium. GTDB lineage: Bacteria > Pseudomonadota > Alphaproteobacteria > Rhodospirillales > Casp-alpha2 > JABJGO01. The sequence continues at coordinate 2,566 of JAJFID010000098.1, read as the reverse complement.
GTCTAATGATTGCATGACATATGAACAATACACCAATTGCACCGCTGGACGCACATGCCCGACGGGACTGGCTCCGCCTGATTCGCTCTGAAAATGTGGGCACCGTGACATTCTTCCGACTGCTGGAGCGGTTTGGTTCCGCTCGTGCTGCACTGGACGCCCTGCCGGACCTGGCCCGACAGGGCGGTCGCCGGAATTACGTGATATATCCGGAAAACCGTGCGGACGATGAACTGGCACGCCTGAATGCCATCGGCGCAAAGCTCATTGCATGGTGTGAACCGGACTATCCCGTTGCACTGCGGGCTGTGGAGGGTGGACCGCCGCTGTTTTCCGCGCTGGGCAATACGGACCTGCTGTCGCGGCCGTCGGTTGCCGTTGTCGGTGCCCGCAACGGCTCCGCCAATGGCCTGAGCTTTGCCCGCAAACTGGCGGCTGAACTGGGGCGCGGTGGTCATGGCTTTGATGATCTGGTTGTCACTTCGGGCATGGCGCGCGGCATGGATGCCGCCGCCCATCACGGTGCGCTGGAAACGGGGACTATTGCGGTACTGGGCGGCGGAGTTGATGTGGTGTACCCGACCGAAAATGCCCGGCTCTATGACGATATCGTTGAGCGCGGACTGGTGATCGCGGAAATGGCTGTGGGCACAAAACCATCGGCGCGGCTGTTTCCCATTCGCAACCGTCTGATCTCCGGTCTGTCGCTTGGTGTTGTCGTGGTCGAGGCATCACCGCGGTCCGGGTCTCTCATAACGGCGCGACTGGCTCTCGAACAGGGTCGCGAGGTATTCGCCGTTCCGGGTGCTCCGGGCGATCCACGCACCCGTGGCACCAATGGATTGATCCGCGACGGGGCAATACTGACAGAATCGTCGGCTGACGTCCTACGGGCCCTTGGCACACCGGGCGCACTCTCATCCGGGGCCCAGAATTCCTTTGATTTCAACGTCGTAAAGGTTACAGGCGAGCGTGAAAACGAGATTGATCAGGCCCGGCCCCGGATAAAAGAATTACTGGGAAATTCACCAGTAGCGGTTGACGAACTGGTCCGCAACTGCCAATTCTCCATCGCAGTCGTGTCTGCGGTGCTTCTGGAACTGGAGCTTGCAGGTCGGCTGGAGCGGCATCCGGGTAACCGGGTCTGTCAAATTATTGACCATAACTAAACAAGTGTCTGACCCGTATCCATGACCAGCGTTGTCATCGTCGAAAGCCCCTCAAAGGCCAAAACTATCAACAAATATCTGGGATCCGAATTCCAGGTACTGGCCAGCTATGGACATATTCGTGATCTGCCGGCGAAGGACGGATCCGTTCGTCCGGACAGTGACTTCGAAATGGACTGGGAAGTGGACAGTCGCGCCAAGAAACACATTCAGGATATCGAGAAAGCCGTCAAGAATGCGGATAAACTGTATCTCGCCACGGACCCTGATCGGGAAGGTGAAGCCATATCCTGGCATGTGCAGGAGGTCCTGGCCAAAAAGAAGCTGCTCAGCGGCGTCGAAACCAAACGGGTTGTTTTCAACGAAATCACCAAGGGTGCAATCCTCGAGGCCTTTGAACATCCGCGTGACCTGAACATCGAACTGGTCGATGCCTATCTGGCCCGCCGGGCGCTGGATTATCTGGTCGGGTTCACGCTGTCGCCTGTGCTGTGGCGGAAACTGCCCGGCAGTCGTTCTGCCGGACGGGTTCAGTCCGTGGCACTTCGCATTATCTGCGAACGCGAGCTGGAGATCGAAGTCTTCAAACCACAGGAGTACTGGTCCATTGAAGCGACGCTTGCCCTGCCTACCGGCGAGAACTTCAAGGCCAATCTCACGCAGTTGCAGGGCGAAAAGCTGAAAAAGCTTTCCCTGTCATCAGAAGCCGAAGCCACAAAGGCTGTTGCGGCGATTTCAGCCGCTGATCTGAGTATCGGCAAAATCGAGCGCAAGCAGGTCCGCCGCAATCCATCACCGCCCTTCACCACATCCACGGTGCAGCAGGAAGCATCGCGTAAACTGTATTTTGGTGCAAAAAAGACCATGCAGGTGGCGCAGCGGCTGTATGAAGGCTTCAACATCGACGGCGAGACTGTCGGCCTCATCACCTACATGCGGACAGACGGTGTCAGCATGGCACAAGAAGCCATCAACGCGGCCCGCAAGCTGATCGGTGACACCTATGGTGCCGAGTATGTTCCGGCGAACCAGCGCGAGTACAAGAACAAGGCGAAAAATGCGCAGGAGGCCCACGAGGCGATCCGGCCTACCGACATCATGCGCACGCCAAAAGATGTGGCACCCTATCTGGATGATGATCAGCGTAAACTGTACGAACTGATCTGGAAACGCACAGTTGCCAGTCAGATGGAATCCGCTGTGCTGGATCAGGTCGGCGTGGATATTCCCGCCAGTGACAACAGTGTTGTGCTGCGCGCGACCGGATCGGTCATTTCGTTATTGGCTTTCACTTCCACGATCAGCTTTTCGTTATTGGTCTCTATCACGAAGTCGGGTTCGTAAGGTTTGCCCGGTTGATATTCGATTCTGAATTGCCCGCGCCCCGGCTTTAGCCA
>JAJFID010000097.1 GCA_021775325.1 Rhodospirillales bacterium | reverse complement strand
ACTTCACCTTTAACGATGGCAGTCTGGCAGATTCGGCCAGTGGTACACACGGCCTGACGGCTGGCAGCGGTGCGTCGACGACTGCGGGTGATCCCGGGGGCGGTTTTGCACCCGTTTCCATCACCTATGATGCCAACGGTCTGGATCTGAGTTACAAGGGCAATGCCGTGTTCACGAACCTCAATGTGGGCACAGTCACTTCGGACAGTTCGGATCAGTTTATCCTCGGCGCACGTACAGGTGCGGCGTCGACGGTTCAGGCCGTCGACAATTTGGTGATCAAGTCACTGGACGCCGGTGACACGGGCGCGCTGGTGATCAATGACGGCAAGCTTGGTTTCAAGGCAACCGACAGCTCCGGTTCCACCGTCACGGATTCAGGACAGACCGTGGCCGATGGTGCCTGGCACCACGTGGCCATGAGCCATGACGGTGACAATACGCTGAACCTTTATGTGGACGGCTTGTTGGTAAAAACCCAGACAGGCGTCAGCAAGGAAATGTTATCCGGCAACGCCTTTATCGGTGTGGCGTCTGACGGCAGCTCGGATGTTCTCAACGGGGATTTAGCCGAGGTCAGGGTGTGGGATACGCAACTGACGGCAAACCAGATCGCCGATAACTTCGGCTTTGGCGTGAGCAATCCTGGGACCACCAGTAATCTGGTGGGTTACTGGAATATGACCGGGGCATCGGGCACCACCGTGCCGGACACATCGTCCAACAGCAATACGGCCAACTACGGGGCAGGGGCCGCCGCACCGACCACAGCGAACAAGTCATTGACCGGCCTGAATTCACCGGACTGGACCATCGTCGAGGGCACAGGCCCCACCGGCAAGGATTCCATCCTGATCCAGGATGGTGAAGCAGTGATTGCCAACCGGGAACTGCTGCGCTCAACCAGCGAGTACGATCCCACCGCATCGCAACCGGTTCATCTGACCGGTACGTTTCGGTTTGATCAGGTAAAAGATTTTTTCCACGTGATCACACGGGCGGACACCACGAACAAGGATTCCAATGGCTTCCCGGCAACCGGCATTGAGTTCAAGGTAGATCTAAACGGCAACTTCCTGACGTTGGTCAGCCACGACAACTCATCAGAAACCACCCTGACCTCGACCGGGGACGCGGGACTGACGGTGAATGTCGATACGCTTTACGAGTTTGATGTTTTTGATGACGGCACCAATATACGGTTTTTTGTTAATGAGGTTGGCAACAGTACCAATAGCGCAGCTATTACCTCGACCAGTTCCCTCAATCCGTCCACCAATTATGTGGTGGTGACCAATCGGCAGGATGTTGCGTCAGAAAACTCCCACCAGGTCCACGTGGACGACCTGAAACTGGACCACGGGTTTGTTACGGACGAGGGCACGGCGTTCACCGGAACCCTGCATGCGGAAACCGCGACCGGTACGCTGACCTATTCTGCGGATGCCAGCAACGGTGCCGCCAATGGAACCTTCACCATCACCGATGCGGCCACCGGCGCGTTTACCTATACCCCCAATGCGGGTTTTGATGGCGAGGAAACGGTGCGCTATCAGGTCAGCGGCACCAATGGCAACGTGGATGTGCGGACCATCAAGATCAATGTGCTGCAGGGCACCGGCGCAGATGTTCATGATGGTGTGGCACAGTTTGACGGTACCAACGACGCCATTCAGATCGCCGACAACAATGCGTTGGATTTCGGCACCGGCGCATTTTCCGTGGAAGCGTGGGTCCAGGGCACCAGCGCATCAGGCGAGCGAGAGATCATTTCCAAGATGGAGGATGAAGGCACGGGTGCCAAGGCCGGTTGGGCCATGCGGTACCTGAACAATGGCACCACGGTGCAGTTCTTCCTGCAACAGGACGGCACCAACTACCAGAGTATTTCAGCCGATATCACGGCCAATACGTGGTCTCATGTGGCGTTTGTGCGTGAAGCAGGTGGCAGTATGGAACTGTACATCGATGGTGTTGCCAAGGGTGGTCTGGTGCAGACCACGGGCAGCCCCGCATCCATCATCAACGTCAGCAACGATGTGGACATGTATATCGGTCGCGATGCGACTGCGGGTGACTATCTGCAAGGCGCGGTGGACGAGGTGCGTATCTGGAATGACGCCCGCACCAGTAGCGAAATCAGGCAGAATTACGACGATCAGATCAAGAACCCGTCCACGTCCGAGCCCAATCTGCAGGCCTATTACCGGTTTGATGGCAACCACGAGAGCACGACGGTGGCCGACCTGTCGCAGAATTCCAACACCGGCACCAAGGCGGGCGGCGTTCAGATCATCAACGGACTGAACCGGGCGCTGGATTTCGATGGCACGGATGATGTGCTGGAATTCATTGACGGCGATGTGTTGGACACAACGAGCTACACAATCGAGACCTGGGTCAATTTCGACACGATCAATGAAAGTACGGTAATCGGACGGACAAATTCTTTAGGTCTGACGCAACGGTACTCCCACGCGTTGAATCTGGATTCCGATGGCAAGTTTGTTCATTACACCTTTGCCAGCGGATTTGGCGCAACTGGCGCAAGCCCGGTCACTGGCACGACAACGGCTCAAGCAGGAATCTGGTATCATTTGGCCGCTGTATATAACGCGGACACTGACACTCAGCAGCTTTACGTTAACGGTGTTCTGGAGAACGAGCAAACCGGTGTGCCCGATGTATGGACCGATGGAGATCGATACCATATCGGTCAACCCGGCGTTAGCTCCGGTCCAGGTCCAAACAAGTTCAACGGCCAGATGGCCGAACTGCGCATCTGGACCGATGCGCGCACGGATGCGGAGATCGCCGACAATTACAACGGTTATCTGGACGCCAGCGCGGAAGCCGACCTGGCGATTCATTATACCTTTGACCAGACCAGCGGCACGACGGTTACGAACAACGCCGGATCACTGAACGGCACGCTGACCGGCTCACCGTCCTGGGTGGATGCGTCGCCGACGGTCTACGGCAACACGCTTGATCTGCAGGAGAACGAAGGTGCTACCGGTACCATCGATGTGAATGCTGGGGGGACTGTGACCTACACAGTCAGTTCGTCGGCCAGCAACGGGCGCGTGACCATCGATTCCAACGGTAACTGGCACTACACGCCCAATGACAATTACCACGGTAACGACAGCTTTACCCTGAAGGCCGTTGGCTCGCTGACCGGCACGGATGAAGAAACCATCACCGTGACCGTGGCGGATGATCCGCAACAGTCCATCGTGGTTGGTGGCGGTACGGCACAGTTCGACGGCACCGGTGACAGTTTCAAGTCCGCTGGTAACGTGACCCTCGCCAGCCATTCCATGGAGGTCTGGGTTCGCACCACGGACACGGCACCCGACGCCGGTATCCTGGCAACCGACGACAGCACCGGCAAGGCGGCGCAAATCCTGACCCAGACAGGCGGCAAGTGGCGGGTCGAGATCACCGGTGATCTGACCAATTTCAAGCGCTACGAGTCCAGCACCGTTATCAACGATGGTGAATGGCACCATCTGGCCTACACTTATGACGCCACAGCCAATAGCGGCAATGGCGAACTAAAGCTTTATGTAGACGGAGTCGAGGATCTGTCGGTCAACAAAGCGCTGGACGCAAACGTTCCCAGCTTCTCGATTACTGACAAGTTACACATGGGCGTGGAGCGTACTGAGGGTGCAGTCAACCACATCGAGGGCCAGATCGACGAGGCCCGCGTGTGGACCGACGTACGCACAGCCGACGAAATACTGACCAACTATAACAATCAGATTGAAGGCACGATCCCCACCGAGCTGGTGGCCTATTACCGCTTCGATGAAACGGCGGCAGGAAACACGGCGACGAACCTGGGTTCAGGTGGCTCCGGGTTGAACGCCACAGCTGGTGGCGATGCCGCCACCATTTATATACCGCCCACGGCCATGGAGTTCGATGGCTCCACCGGTTACGTGGAAGTGGGACGCGGGACCAGTGATGAACTTGCCATTACCGGTGATCTGACGCTGGAGACATGGGCGAAATTCGACGATACCGGCAATAACACGCTGATCTATTTTACGCAGGCGGGTACCAGTGCTGCGGACAATGTTTTGTACGGACTTCGTTTGTTTACCGGTGGTAATGTTCGCTATTTCCACGAAAGCGGTACGAACAATGGGAACTCGACAGACTTCAATGCCGGTCTTGCTGCCAAGCAGTGGTATCACATCGCGTTGGTTCGGGATGCGTCAGACAAAACCTTGACGCTGTATCTCGATGGTGAGGTTTTCGGTGTGGAGACCTACACTGGCAATGCATCAGGTGGTGGAAATGCACGCCTGTTTGTTGGATTCAAGGATAACGGAACCGATTATTACATGGACGGCGAGATGGCGGACGTCCGGGTATGGGATGTGGCGCGGTCCGCCGATGAAATTGCCGACAACTACAACACCACCCTGACCGGTGATCAGGGCGGTGCGCTGGTACTCAACTACAAGTTTGAAGATCAGGCCGAAATCAATGTGATCGATACGGCGGGTGCCAACAACGGTCAGGTCAAAGGCAGCGCCAGTTATGTGGATACCGCGCCCGATATCGTCGGCAACGTGATTACTGTCCAGGAAAACCAGAGCTTCTCGGGCCAGATCACGGCCAATGACATTACCCAGCATGTGCTCGATATCAGCCGACCCGCTACGGATGGTGTCGCGGCGGGCATGAGCGTCTCAAACTTTACGGACTTCCCCACGACAGCCGTGACCATGGAATTGTGGGTGAACCCCAACTCGGTCGCCAGTACCCCCGGCCTGTTTTCCTATGCCTCCGCCGCCGACGACAACGAGTTCTTTGCCTATATTTCCGGTGGAAAACTACGGGTTCGAATTAACGACAACGAGGCTGGTTTTAAGGAATTCAGCGACTTTACGTTCTCGGCGGGTGAATGGGTTCATGTGGCCCTGGCATGGGACAGCGCCAGCAATTCACTAAGCGCCTACCGCGACGGTAATCTCATTGAAACGAAAACATCAATCACGGGGTTGGCGCTGGATACGGGCGGGACACTGTATCTGGGGACGGATCAGGACAGCCTTGGCGGTGGTTTCCAGACGGCGGGAATACTCGATGGGCAAATGGCGGAAGTCCGTATCTGGAGCGATGTGCGCACCGGCTCGGAGATTTCAACCAACTACAACAAGGTGCTGACGGGTAGCGAAGCTGGTCTGGTGGCCAGTTGGAAACTGGATGAGGGCAGCGGCACGACGGCCACCGACCAGACCGGCAACCACAATGGGACCTATGCCGACAACAATACCGGTTTCGTTTCGGATACGGAAACCGGGCCGATCCTGCCGTTG
>JAJFID010000096.1 GCA_021775325.1 Rhodospirillales bacterium | reverse complement strand
CCCGGTGGAAAACACGGTGCTGGCCAATGAGCAGGTCATCGATGGTAAGGGTTGGCGTTCGGGGGCGCTGGTTGAAAAACGCAAACTGTCGCAGTGGTTTCTCAGAATTACGGCCTATGCCGACGACCTGCTGTCGGCGCTCGGTTCGCTGGACAGATGGCCCGACCGGGTCCGCCTGATGCAGGAAAACTGGATCGGTAGATCCGAGGGTGCCCATATTCAGTTCGATATTGTTGACCGGTCGGAAAAACTTGAGGTCTATACCACCCGGCCTGACACGTTGTTCGGTGCCTCTTTTTGCGCCGTCGCAGCCAATCACCCGTTGGCCCTGGCCCTGGCAGAAAACAGTCCTGATCTGAACTCGTTTATTCAGGAATGCAATCGGATGGGTACCAGTGAGGCCGCTATAGAAACGGCGGAAAAACTAGGTTTTGACACCGGTTTGACGGTTCGCCATCCGGTGGTTGATGGCAAAACCCTGCCCATATATGTGGCAAATTTTGTGCTCATGGACTACGGCACGGGTGCCATTTTTGGCTGTCCGGCCCACGACCAGCGCGATCTCGACTTTGCCCGCAAGTATGGCTTACCCGTATTGCCGGTTGTGGGTCCGGAAGGCGCAGACCCTGCATCAGTCGAAGTGGGCGACGAGCCTGCGCTGGGCGACGGAATCCTTATCAATTCCGATTTTCTGGATGGCCTGAATGTAGCAGCAGCCAAGACCCGTATTATCGACCACATGGAAGACAACGGATTTGGTGAGCGCGCCATAAATTACCGCTTGCGCGATTGGGGCGTGTCACGACAACGGTATTGGGGATGCCCCATACCGATCATCCATTGCGATGCATGTGGAATCGTGCCCGTTCCGGAGAGTCTGCTGCCGGTGGTGTTGCCGGAAGATGTTGACCTGTCCGGAGCCGGCAATCCTTTGGATCGCCACCCCACGTGGAAACACACCGAATGCCCCACCTGCGGAAAGGCCGCCGAACGCGAAACCGATACCTTCGATACGTTTTTTGAATCTTCCTGGTATTTCGCGCGCTTCGCCTCACCTGGATCACAGGATGTGGGTTTTACAAAGGAAGCGGCTGATTACTGGCTGCCGGTGGATCAATACATTGGCGGCATTGAGCATGCTGTGCTTCATTTGTTGTATTCCCGTTTCTTTACGCGCGCACTGAAACAGTGTGGATATCTGGAGGCCATTGAGCCGTTTGCGGGCCTCATGACACAGGGCATGGTGTGCCATCAGACCTATAGTGACGACGATGGACGCTGGGTATTCCCGTCCGATGTGGAAGAGCGGGACGGCGGGTTTGTACACACCAAAACAGGCCAGGCCGTAACGGTTGGGCGCACCGAAAAGATGAGCAAGTCCAAGCGAAACGTGGTCGACCCTGAACCAATCATTGCCACATATGGGGCCGATACAGCACGACTGTTCATGCTGTCCGACAGCCCGCCCGACCGCGATCTGGAGTGGACGGATGCCGGTGTTGAAGGTGCCTGGCGTTATGCCAACCGATTGTGGCGTGGCGTGTTTCACGGCGCTGACAGTCGCGCAGATCATGGCACGGCTCAGCCGGATGAGATGGGCGATCACGCAAATACAGTTTTCCGGTTATGCCACAAGACGATTTCTGAAATCTCCGCTGATCTGGACAAGTTTCATTTTAACAAGGCCGTGGCGCGTATTCGCGAACTGACGAACGCATTGGACAGTCTGGACGGCGACGGCGATGACTGTCGGTGGACCCGGCGGTTTGGCTGGGAAACCGTTGCCCGGCTGATTGGGCCGATGATGCCTCATCTGGCAGAAGAGCTTTGGCACGGCTTGGGATATGATACACTTCTGGCTAACACGCCGTGGCCTGGATTTGATGCGGTCCTGTTGGTCGAGGATACCGTGGAAGTCGGGGTTCAGGTGAATGGCAAGTTGCGGGCAACGGTCTCGTTACCCAAGGATTGCGACCAGGCGACGGCGGAAAACTGTGTACTGGGGATTGAGAACGTCCAGAAAGCCATGGATGGAAAAGCGGTTCGTAAGTTTGTGTTTGTACCAAATCGGATTGTAAATGTTGTTGTATAGATTGTGCAGCGCTGGCCTGGTGATCGTACTGTTGAGTGCCTGTGGGTTCCAACCTTTGTACTACCGCGACGGTGTAAGAGAGACAATTCGCGAAGATTTGAGTGCCGTCTTTGTCCGCCCCATTGAAGATCGCATCGGCCAACAACTTCGTAACAAACTCAATGACACGCTCAACCCCACGGGTACTCAGGGTGCCAAAATGTGGGATCTGGATATTGAACTGACTGAGTCAACGGAAAAGATTTCACTTGAGTCCACGTCTTTTTCAACACGGGCAAACCTGACCGTTTCCGCCACGCTTACGTTGACCCCCGTGGATTCGGAACTTCTGGACACTCATAGCGGCTCTGTTTCAGCGATCAGCAGTTACAACATTGTTGACTCGGATTATGCCGATATTGTTGCAGAACGGGATGCCCAGTCCCGTGCGGTTGTCAGTTTGAGTAATGATATCAGACGCCAAGTGGCACTGTGGTTGCGTGGCGGCGAGGAGTAGCCCTCCGTGAAACTTTCGGGCAACGCTGTTGATCATTTTTTGGGAAGCCCTGATCCGGCGATTGCTGCTGTTTTGATCTATGGTCCGGACCGTGGGCTTGTCATGGAGCGGTGCAAACGCCTGGGTAGTTCTGTTGTAGATGATCTTTCTGATCCATTTTCAGTTGTTGAAATAACGGCAGCGTCACTCAAGGAAGACAGTGCCCGGCTTGGTGACGAAGCGCGTGCTATGTCATTTGGGGGCGGCAACAGACTGGTGCGCCTGCGCAGCGGAACCGATGCATCCAGTGCTTTACTGGGCGACTATCTTGACAATCCCGCCGAGGGCTCAGTGATTATCGTTGATGCCGATGAGTTGGGGCCACGTTCATCACTGCGCAAGTTGTTCGAAGCGCACGATCGCGCAACGGCCATTGCCTGTTATGCGGCAGAGGGGCGCGAATTGTCTCGGTCCGTGAGTGAAATTCTGGGCGAACACGGCGTGACCGCAGACCGGAGTGCCCTGGAATTGCTGACCAATAGCCTGGGCGCTGACAGGGCGATGGTTCGCCAAGAGCTCCTGAAACTTGCGCTGTATATCGGCGATGGCGGTCAGGCGACGGCAGATGATGTCGCCGCATGCCTCGTTGATTCTGGCGCTGTTTCGCTGGACCAGTTGGCGTTTGCCGTGGGTGACGGGAAATCAGCCGATGCCGATACCTGTCTGCAAAAGACGTTGGCCGAAGGCGTTAATGAAGTTGCCATACTGCGGGCTCTGCAACGCCATTTTCAACGTCTGGATCTTGTTGTGTCGCAAGCCGGCAATGGCAAATCTGTTTCTGGTGCCATGGCAGGTCTCAGGCCACCGGTGTTTTTCAAATTCAAAGACCGGTTCGAGCGGCAGGCGCGGACTTGGTCACAAAAGGGCATTCAACATGCGCTCGGGGTGCTGACCGATGCGGAAGTTGCCTGCAAATCCTCCGGAACCCCCGTGTCGGTTGTTTGCGGGCGCGCGGTGCTGGCTGTCAGTCGACCCAACTAAACATCATTGTCCGGCTCCAGGTCGAAATCACCGATGATTTCTTCCAGTGGCGGGATGTCCACATCGCTCGGGAGGTCACTGATGACGGCGTCAGTATCATCAATAATCGTCGCGTGTTGCGGTGCGTGACTGAGCCGTTGCAGGACATCGTCGAGCTGGTCGAGTGATGTATAATGAATCGTAATCGCGCCGCCCTTTGCCTGACTGCCGATTTCCACGCGCATGCCAAGCAGGTTTGTCAAATCCCGTTCAAGCGCCAGTGTATCCGTGTCTTTCCCGACCGAGTTGGTAGAATTTGAACTTTTTCTGGTTGGCGATTGCGCCAGCTTTTCAGCCTGACGAACACTCAGGCCACCGGCAACGATTTTCTTTGCCAATGCCTCAGGGTCGGCACACGGTATCAGGGCGCGGGCATGGCCGGCGGTCAGTGTGCCTGCGTCAATCATATCACGGATACTTACCGGCAGACTCAACAGACGAAGCGTGTTGGCCACATGGCTGCGGCTTTTACCAACGGCTTCAGCCAGTTGTTCCTGGGTATGACTAAATTCATCCATCAGCCGCTGGTATCCGAGAGCCTCTTCCGTCGCAGACAGGTCCTTGCGCTGCAGATTCTCGACCAGGCCCACTTCGAGAGCCTCGGTATCGCTAAAATCTTTAATGATTACAGGGACTTCGTGTAACTGTGCCTGTTGTGCCGCACGCCAGCGCCGCTCACCGGCAATGATCTCATAATGCTCGGAATGCTCGGGATCGCGACGCACCAGCAAGGGTTGGAGCACCCCCTTTGAGCGGATGGAGTTGGCCAATTCCGTGATCGCGCTGTCATCCATAATGTGGCGTGGTTGATATTTGCCAGGGTGCAAATGCTCCACGGGAACATTCTTGGTTGAACGCAATTTGTCCAACTCGGCGTAGTCTTCGGCACCATCGCCCAACAGGGCGCTGAGGCCGCGACCCAGACTGTTTCGTTTTTGTGTACTCATGATGTTACCAATTGGCGTTCCTGGTGAATGATTTCGCTGGCGAGATGCAAATAGGCTTGTGAGCCGGCGCAGTTGATATCGTAGATCAGCACAGGGCGACCGTGAGATGGTGCCTCTGAAACCCGTACATTCCGGGGAATAACTGTGTCGTAAACCGTGTCGCCAAAATAAGCCCGCACGTCATTGGCAACCTGATCAGACAGGTTGTTGCGTTTGTCGTACATGGTCAGGACGATGCCCTGAATGCCGAGACCCGGATTGAAGCGCGATTTTATGCGCTCGATTGTTCTGGTCAGGTGGCTGATGCCTTCAAGGGCAAAAAATTCGCATTGCAGGGGCACCAGCACCGAGTCTGCAGCAACCAACGCGTTGACTGTGAGCAGGCCAAGTGCCGGCGGGCAGTCAATAAGCACAAAATCATAGCCGTCTGCTGCCGAGCGAACCGCATCCCTGAGCGCATACTCCCGCCGATCAATATCGATCATTTCAATTTCGGCAGCAGACAGATCCATGCCCGACGGTACAATATCCAGTCCGGGTATGCTGGTTGGTTGTATCGCGTCTTCGAGCGGCGCCTCGCCCATAAGAACATGGTAGGTATTAACAGCGCGAACGTCCTGATCGAGGCCCAGTCCTGTGCTGGCGTTGCCCTGGGGGTCCAGATCAATGATCAGGGCCTTCTTCTGAACAGCAGCCAGCGCGGTCGCCAGATTGATCGCCGTCGTGGTCTTGCCCACACCACCTTTCTGATTGGCAACCGCCAGCACTCGCGCCTTTCGGTTCGGTAACAGTCCCGCCAGGGCCGTATTATCGATGCTTGAATTCATGGATCTCCAAAACAATACCATTAGGATCAGACAGGCTGGAATGGCTTGTATGATCTATATGCCATAGGGCCTGCGACGAGGTCAATTCGTCTGACCAGGTTTTGCCCTTCAAAAACAGAGCGCGGGCATCCGGAACCGAAATTTCTGCTCCGAAGGTCAAAAGCTGGTCAAGCGGTGCGCAGGCCCGTGATATGAGACAGCACGCGTCGGGTCCGTCATACTGTTCCAGACGCTCTCGGTGGATCCTCGCCGATGCACCGGTTTCCCGGATGACCTGTCGCAGAAACTCGGCTTTGTTGGCGTCACATTCCACGAGATGGACATTAGGCACGCCCAGGATCGACAAGACGAGACCCGGAAACCCCGCGCCGCTGCCCATATCGATGATTTCGCCCGGATTTTCCGCTACAAACGGCGCAAGTTGGGCTGAGTCGAGGAAATGGCGCCGCCACGGATCGTCCAATGTCGATCTGCCTACAAGATTGAACCGTTTTTGCCACTTTTGCAGCAAACTGAGATAACGGGACAGGCTTTCCATAACCGCCGGACCAACAGATATTTGGCATGCAAAGTCATCTGGAGACAACGCAACATTTGATTCGGCTTCAGAACAAACCATCATGAGATTATACACGAGATCGTATTAAACGACTCCAATTTATCTAATTCCCCAATTTTGATGTTTCACGTGAAACATCGGCTTCAGGCGACGTGTTTCTGGTGGCGATGAATGAATGCCAATAACACGGTTAACGCCGCCGGTGTGATCCCGGAAATGCGGGCGGCGGCACCCAGAGTGGCGGGTCTGGACTGGGACAGCTTATCGGCAACTTCATTGGACAGGCCGGGCACAGCCGCAAAATCCAGGCCGTCCGGGATGACCAGTCCTTCATCTTTCCTGAAGGCCGCAATATCCGCATCCTGTCTGGCCAGATAATTTTTGTACAAACCCTCTATTTCAAGCTGCCTGGCGATGGGTGCGTCCATGTCGTCCAGTTCAGGCCAGATGGTGACGAGCTTTTGCATGTCTGTATCAGGGTACGCCAGCATCTCCCACGCTGAGCGACG
>JAJFID010000095.1 GCA_021775325.1 Rhodospirillales bacterium | reverse complement strand
AACCCGGCAAGCGCGCCGACGTCGTGGTGCTGGATACGGACAAGGCCCCCCTGGCAGGCCGCCGCGACAACGCCATCCTCGACGCCTGGTTATTCGCCGCCGATCACAACCCTGTACGCGATGTCTATGTGGGCGGCATACAGGTGATCACGGACGGGCATCACGCCGACGAAGATACCATCGAACGGCAGTTTCAGACCACTGTTGCGGGACTGTCTTAATCCGCGATTTCGCATATGGTTTCCTCGAACTTTCCCGAGGCAGACCGGTGCAATGCTTCAACGTATTCAATTACTATTTCAAACTCACCACCCATTGCCTTGGCCAGTTCTGTCTTGATCATCATTTCTTCGTTCTGGTCAAGCGGTCGGGATACGATCAGACGCGCCGTGATTTCAGGTCGGCTGCGCTGAACCAACTGGGCTTCCTGAATGCTGGGGATGTCCTTTTTTAACTGAAAAAGCGCCTTGGAATATAACGGGAAAAACCTGTCACCCGACGGCAACATAAACGTGCTCCGGTAGCGTCCCAGTATCTGCTCAATGACCGGCAGACCCCGACCGCAGGAACAGTCCGATCCCGCTATTGCAAAATCTCCAACTTCGTAGCGTATCAAAGGCGTCGCGAAATTGTGCAGATCCGTTATGACGACCCGGCCCGTGCATCCGGGTTCCGCAGCATTTCCTTCATCGTCAAGGACTTCAACCAGCAGGTGTTCCGACTGGACGTGATAGCCGGAGGCATCCGGGCATTGCAGGGCGATGTAGCCACACTCCTCTGCGCCATAAGCGTCCTTCAGGGTTATACCCCAAACCTGTTCGCAGAGCTCACGTGTGTCATCGCCTATGGCCATGCCCCGTGTCGAGACCACGTGCAGGTTCGGAATTCGAACGCCATATTTTTCGCAATGCCTGAGCAGGGCATTCAGGTTTGATGGAAATGTCACAAGATAGTAAGGGTCTTCGTCCACCAGCCAGTCGATTTGCTCTTTGACAGGTTGGTTCGCGGTGAACGAAACCCTTGGCCCAGACGCGAACCCGCGCCCCCAACCCTTCCGATTTTGTGGCTCTTCTGACCCGGCCGTCGGATAGTGCAGAAGTTCCGCCATCTTCAAATTGAAATTTCGCTTGTGCCATGTATGCCAGCGTATGGTGAGCGCCGAATGAAACACGGCAGTAACGCTTGTTCCGATCAATGTTGCCGGTGGTCCGGTTGAGCCGGATGTGACGATTTTATGAACCGGCAGATGGCTTTTTGGCATTGCATCCGATTTCAGATCATCATAACAGTCCTGGATGTCAGATTTTTGCAACAACGGTATCTGCCTGACGTCATCCATACTCAACATACCGGGGCTGACATCTGTTACATCTACGAGCCGCTGCCGATAGAATGGAACAGTGTTCCGCGCATGCCTGATTAAATTGTCAACTTGCCGAAGTTGAAAGGCGCGGAGGACTTCGGGTGTCCACCATTGCGATTGATCGATCTGGTAGGCGAGTGACAACACGGCATTGACGTCGGGCGAGGGTAATGCCGGCCAGGCAATACCATCAACGACGGAATCCGGAAGACCGATTTCCGTATCTTTTTTCAATTGTTTCATAGTGACGAAGTATTGTGGTTCGTGCGGAAACTGTCGAGATAGAAAATCAGGATGCGTTATCTTGTCTGGCTGCAAGCGGGTTCGTTTCCACCTCCCCACCATTCTCCCGGGCTTCCACTTTTTGGAAGAAAACGGACGCGGCGTGATGTTAGCGAACTCGCCTGCAACTAACCCGAAACAGTCATTTCAAGACAGGTAATGAAAAGAAAAAAGTACTGCCGACGCCTATCTGAGAGTCAAAGTCGATAGTGCCGCCATGCTGCTCTATAATGGTCTTGGAAATATTAAGTCCCAGGCCACTACCCGACACTTTCCGTATATCCGATGCGTCTGCTTGTGTGAATCTGTCGAAAATCGAATCTCTGAATTCTTCCGCGATACCACATCCTTGATCCGTGACGACAACGCGGACGTTACCATCTTCGCTCGCCATAGATATCACGACAGTGTCCCCTTTCGCAGAAAACTTGGCGGCATTGGACATCAGGTTTGATAACACTTGTAGTAGCCGATTTTTGTCTCCACTTACGGTTATCGTATCGTCCAGGTCGGTGGCTTCAAAGGTAATGCCGAGGGGATCACCGTAATTTTCGTTCGCTTGCATAGCCTCCTGAATCAGCAATGCAACATTCACTGGAGCCAATACCAAAGACATGCCTTCGGACATAATCTTATCAATGTCCAGAATATCATTAATCAGTTCTGACAATCTGGTACAGTTGTTGTACGCAATATCCAACAAACTCTGAACATCGGGGTGAACTTCACCAAGCTGACCGGACCTGGCAAGACCAAGGGCACCCACAACAGATGTCAGGGGGGTGCGCAGTTCATGATTCATGGATGAAACGAACTCGCTTTTGATTTTTTCGAGTCTTTTGAAGTCTGTGATATCCTGCATGACACCGTGGGTTCTTACATGAACGCCGTTCTCGTCCACCTCTGCTTCAGCAATTTCGCGCACCCAACGGGTATCGCCGCGATGCGGAATGAGGCGATATACCGTGTCATACGGTTCAAGGGTTTCCTCTAAATGACGGTTACATTGCTTCCAAGATTCTAAATCATCCGGATGGACCCAGTTATCGTCCCCCGCTACGGAAGAGGTTAATGAAACATACTCATCCACAGACACGCCGTGCATCCTGGCGCATTCTTCTGAACATGATATGGCCTTGTTTTCTATATCATCCCATATCCAGTGACCAACCTTGGCGATGCTTGCGGTTCGGTTTAAGCGTGCTTCGTTTAAGGCCAGTTCTTGTGTTCGTTCCTGTATTTTTTGCTCCAGCTCGTCATGGGCTTCGCGCAACTTTTCTTCTGCCAGTTTCTGTTCGGTGATGTCCTGGGCGATCCCGTGTTCTTCAATGACGCAGCCTTCTTCATCGAAGACGGGCGAATCAACTTCGTGGAGCCACCGTATTTCCCCGTCCCGCCTAATGATCCGGTACTGACTGTCAAAACCTTCGCCATTTGCCGCCGCTATGCATAGCTTTCTGCGTTCTTCTCAATCTTCCGGGTG
>JAJFID010000094.1 GCA_021775325.1 Rhodospirillales bacterium | reverse complement strand
GATCCGGAACGAGGCGACGGGGGCCAACCTCAGGTACCACGGATGCCAAAGAGCGGCATGCGCCCCGCGGAAGGTCAGGTTTACAGTATTGCGCAGCTTGATGATTACTCGGGATTTATGCGTGATATAGCAAGGGCCTGTGAAATACAGGGGATACCCGCTGGCCCTGCTTCGACGGAGTTTGCGGCAGGTCAGTTCGAAATAAACCTGAACCATGTGGAAGACGCGGTAACTGCCTGCGATCATTCTGCGCTGCTGCAGCGGGTGATACGTGGCGTGGCCTTGAACTATGGTTGCGAGGCGACCTTTATGGCCAAACCACTGGTAGATTGCACGGGAAATGGTCTGCACATGCATTGTTCGGTGGTGGATGAGGCAGGCAACAACGTCTTTGACGATGGTGGACCTGATGGCACTGATACGTTGCGGCACGCTATCGGTGGCATGCTGGCGACAATGGCGGAGGGTATGGCATTTTTCGCCCCCAATCTGAATTCATACAGACGTTACAGGCCTGATTCATTTGTGCCTATGGCACCGACATGGTCGCACAACAACCGCTCAACCGCTGTTCGAATTCCGGGCGGCAGTCATAAGGCACGGCGGTTTGAACATCGCATTGCAGGTGCGGATGCCAATCCCTATCTCACGCTGGCAGCTATTCTTTCCGGAGTTCTCCACGGCATTACAAACAAGATTGAACCACCTGAGATCAGTAAGGGCGATACAGGTGAGCAGGTGGACGAGTCCATTCCAAAAACCTGGCAACAGGCGCTTGATACCCTGGAGGCAGCAAAAGTATTGCCCGAATACATGGGGGAAACCTATTGCCGCCGGTATCGCCTGACCAAACAGGGTGAATTGGACAGGTTTAACTCGGTTATCTCCAGTCGGGAGTACGAATGGTACTTGATTAGTCGGTGAGGCTGTCTACCCCTATGGTATTGTTGCCTCTCGTCTGTCCTTTGCAGTAGGCTCATCCTTGTAAACGAACCAATTCGGAAATCCCTATGATCTGGTCCTGCGAACTCTGTGCACGTGTTGATTTTACGCCTTGACGGTGTTCGGTAACTACGCGAACACAATATGCAATGAATTTAACACATACCGGGGCACGACACATGGAACGCACACACAACTGGACGACAGAAGAATGGGTGAAGGCAGATCAGGCTCACCATTTGCACCCCTTTACTGATTTTGCTGATCACGCTGTTAACGGCAGCCGCATCATCACTGAAGCCAATGGCGTATTTCTGACTGATTCTGACGGCAACCAGATTCTGGATGGTATGGCTGGTTTGTGGTGTACGAATGTGGGGTACAGTCGCCAGGAACTTGCTGACGCCGCCTACAAACAGATGATGCAGCTTCCTTATTACAACACTTTCTTTAATACGGCGACCATGCCATCGGTGGAGTTGGCCGGCGTGCTGGCAGACCTGGCACCGGAAGGCCTTAATCACGTATTTTATGCAACGTCCGGCTCCGAAGCCAATGACACCATCGTGCGCATGGTCCGTCACTACTGGAACATCAAAGGCAAACCCGGAAAGAAGACATTTATCAGCCGCGAACATGCCTATCACGGTACCACTATGGCAGCCGCCAGTCTGGGCGGTATGTCCTACATGCACAATCAGGCTGATTTGCCATTACCCGGATTTACCCACGTGGTTCCACCATACTGGTACGTGTTTGGTGGCGACATGAGCCCAGAGGAATTCGGCCTGGCTGCGGCGAAAGCGGTAGAGGACAAGATTCTGGAACTGGGTGCGGACAATGTAGCTGCCTTTATTGGCGAACCTATTCAGGGTGCTGGAGCAGTCCTTATTCCGCCCGCCACTTACTGGCCGGAAATCCAGCGAATTTGCAAGAAGCACGACATTTTACTCATCGCTGATGAGGTCATCTGCGGGTTTGGTCGTACGGGCCACTGGTTTGCCTGTGATTACTACGATATCAAACCCGACCTGATGCCCATCGCCAAGGGCCTGACGTCCGGCTACATTCCCCTCTCGGCTGTCCTGACGACAGACGATATGAAAGACACTCTGGGGAAAGGTGGCGAGTTCCAGCACGGGTTCACATATTCAGGTCATCCCGTGTCCTGCGCTGTTGCGCTCGCCAATATAGATATTCTCCAGCGCGAAAATCTGGTGGAACAGGTACGTACAGATACGGGACCGTATCTGGGCGAGCGCCTCGCGGAGCTTGTGGATCATCCTCTCGTCGGCGAGGTGCGTCATCTGGGCCTCATTGCGGGCATTGAACTGGTTAAAGACAAAGCTACGCGGACGTTGTTTGATTCAGGGCTCAATGTGGGGCCAACGTGTAAGAATCATTGCACGGCAAATGGATTGATTATGCGGGCAACCCGCGATGTTATGGTCATGTCACCACCATTGATCATAACCCGTGACGAAATTGATATGTTGATTGACCGGGCGCGCAAGGCGCTGGACGCAACCGCAGTGGATTTCGGGGTTATCTAACAGGGCAGAAACTGTTCGGGACCCGTCAGGAAGAGTCTTCCGCCAGTTCAGTGAGTTCGTTGAGGTTGTTGATCTGGACCATGCCACCTTTGTCGAGGGATATGACATCGTCTTTCTTCAATTTGGTGAAGGTCCTGCTCACGGTTTCTGTTGTCAGCCCCAGATAGTCGGCAATGGATTCGCGACTCATGGGCAGTAGAAT
>JAJFID010000093.1 GCA_021775325.1 Rhodospirillales bacterium | reverse complement strand
AGGTGCTGGCATACCCATTCTGATAGATGAGTAAGGTGCCATTGACGTTCTTGGGCCGGAACACACCGACAGAGGCTGTATAGGCTGGGCCGACTGAAACAGTTAACTCGTCAATGCCTGAAAGATTTTCCCAACTGGCGTACTTGCCGACTTGGCATTTCAGTCTCAGGTGCGTATAGGCAAATTCCAGTTCCGGGCAGTCAGTTGGCACGCCTGTAAGGGCGTGAATGTTTTTTTCGATACTATCGGGCATGCGATCATGCGGCATGCCGCTCGCGCCCCAGATTACTTCGATGAGGCGTTCTCTTGCACCGTCCCTTTCCGCACGATTGTGAATGCTGATAAAGCTGGCTGGATCAACCGCAAGAAATCGTGGATCAATTGATTCGTAGCGAAATTCATCCGATTCCTTGAAACGCTTGTAGTAAGCCCGTGTCGGATCCCAGTAATACAAAGCGCTCAGGCATGTGCACACCACAAGCAGCATACCCAACAAATCCAGAATTCTCCGAACGACCCGGACTTTCGTTGTGCTTCTATCCATTTGAGGATTTGACAAAGACGGGCATATTCTGCGTTTCCATTGCATCAGTGGTTAAGTTGCCGACAGTAATGCCATGCGTAGTCGGCTACCACGATATGGCGAAACTTGCTTCTGTTCACCGACAGATTGTGATGCTAGGTCTCATACGCTGCTAACACAATTGAAGGACGTACTGTGAGAGGCAATGATATCATCTTTGATTTGGACGGAACACTGATTGATAGTGTTCCCGACGTCTGCCGGGCACTCAATGTAACACTTTGCGCATCGGGCCGCCGGGCGCACAGTATTGACGAGGTCAAAGGATACCTGGGTTTCGGTGCGCCTATCCTCATGCAGCGCGCAATTGATACGACGGGCGGGATAGAGCCCGGCGACAACATTGAGGATATGATAAAGGCGTTTCTGGATGAGTATGCGGCCTATCCAGTTGTTGAAACTACGGTGTTTCCACACGTGTTCGATACCCTTGCCAGCCTTATCGACAAGGGCGCGAGGTTATCCATATGCACCAACAAACCGAGCATCACTGCTGCGCCTGTTCTGGAAGAATTGAAACTCACACAATATTTTGACGCCATTATCTGTGGTGATCAGGTCGAAAACAAAAAGCCGCACGGTGACCATATTCTGGACACCATACATGCCGTCAATGGCAACAGCGCCCGGGCGATCATGGTCGGTGACAGCGAGAACGATATTGCCTCGGCCCTTGATGCAAATGTTCCCTCTATTGCGGTAACCTTCGGTTACGCGCTGACACCGCACGACGAACTGGGTGCCGATGCCCTGATCGATAGTTTCGAGGAATTGCCCGGCGTTGTGGATTCAATTTTTGAGGCCCGCAGATAAGCTGGGATTCAGAAGCTTGTTTGTTTTGGCTTCGTGGCCACATTATCTATAAAATCGGGATTCGATTGCAAGAAACTGGATGGACCGAATCTGTATGGCTTTTGACATTCAAGGCAAACGCGTCTGGGTCGCGGGTCATAGCGGCATGGTCGGGGCAGCTATTGTACGCAGGCTGGCTAGGGAGGACTGTGTCGTGCTGACCGCCGGGCGGCAGGACGCCGATTTGACACGCCAATCCGAAGTCGAAACATGGATGCAGACAAACAAGCCTGACGTCGTGTTTATTGCCGCTGCGAAAGTAGGCGGAATTGTCGCCAACGACTCCATGCCGGCACAGTTTCTGTATGAGAACATGATGATCGAAGCCAATATTATTCATGCTGCCTACAAGAATGGCGTGGAAAAGCTCATGTTTCTGGGATCGTCCTGTATCTATCCGCGTATGGCAGAACAGCCCATGAAAGAAGAAGCATTGCTCACCGGCTCACTGGAACCCACGAATGAGTGGTATGGCATTGCAAAAATTGCCGGAATCAAACTTTGTCAGGCTTATCGCAAACAATACGGGTGCAATTTTATTTCAGCACAACCCACCAATCTTTATGGGCCTCATGACAATTTCCATCTGAAGAATAGCCACGTCATTCCGGCGCTGATTGTGAAGGCACACAACGCCAAGCTGGCTGGTGAAGCTCAGATGGAGGTCTGGGGTAGTGGAAAACCCTATCGGGAGTTCCTGTATGTGGATGACCTCGCCGACGCGCTGGTATTTCTGTTACAGAATTACGCCGACGAACTTCACATCAATGTGGGAACGGGCGATGAAGTGACGATTGCCGACTTGGCACAGGCCGTTGTCAGTGCGGTCGGCTTTAGTGGTGAACTGGTCTTCGACAGCAGTAAGCCAGATGGCGCGCCCCGTAAACTGATGGACTCGTCCCGGCTGATGAACATGGGCTGGAAACCGGGCGTCGCCCTATCCCAAGGGTTGGACATGGCGTATCAATGGTACTTGAACAACAGTGACAACATCCGCAGTGTTTGACGATCATCCGTACTAGGGGCGGGGCATTTTTTACCCCTCAGGTACACTTGGCGCGTATTGATTAGCCTGGCCATGCAGCCATGAGGCAAATGTCCGCGCTTCCGGGCTAAGTGGTCTGTGTTGTCGAGTAACCATGAAGAAAGCTCCGTTTGGTTGCATGGTCGTTGGTAGAATTTGAACCAGTTTGCCATCATGCATCACCTCATCGACCAAACTGTGCCAACCCATGACAATCCCCAACCCATCAATCGCGGCTTGTACTGCAACGCCATAACTGTCGAAATACCGAAACTCGCGGGGGCGGGTATCGGCACCCACAGAGCGAAACCAGTCTTGCCAACCTGGCCAGTCTTCCGACGAAACATTAGTTATCTCCAGTAGCGTGTGGCCGACAAGGTCTTCCGCCTCCTTGAAGGGTCCATTTCGTTTGGCGAAAGCCGGGCTACAGGCGGCACATATTCTGTCGCCAAACAGAAATTGCGATTCCATACCAGCCCACTTGCCCTCACCAAAACGAATGGTAACGTCTGAGCCCGAAGCCGTTACATTAATAGCCTCATCCGAGATACTGTGATGCAGGCGAATTTCGGGATAACGCCGCCAGAAGTCCTGCAAGCGGGGCATAAGCCACAAAGATACAAAGGCATTGGTCGTGCCAACCCGAACCTGGCCGGAGCTAGTGGTCCGCACCGCCTGTGCCGCACCAGCTATGGTGGTGAAGGCCTCACTCAAAGCTTCATACAACACCATTCCGTCGGGGGTCAGTTGTACCTGTCGATGGCGACGATAAAACAGGACACAACCCAGGTCTTTCTCCAGAAGTTTTATCTGTCTGCTGATCGCTGGTGCGGTCACATTGAGCTCGGTTGCGGCGAGCTTGAAACTTAGATTGCGTGCCGACGTTTCGAAGGCCGCAAGTGCCGTTAGCGACGGCATGTCATATGGGCGCTTTTGCATAACTTCACATTATCTGAAGATGGATCATTTGTACAATTTACGAGTGCAAATATCTGGTGATATATCTAGCTGTATGAGCATTTCGCGAAGGAAGCAAATCGATGTCAGATAATCTCAATGAATGCCTACATGACATCCACGCAGTTCTGGCGGACACCGTAACCGGGCCGGGCCTGCCAAATGCCTGTTACACGGACGATGCCATGCACGCCTACCAGGACAATGCCTTGTTCGCAACGACTTGGGCGGCGCTGGGGTTTGGCAAGGATGTGCCCAAGACTGGTGACGTCTTCCCTGTAGATTTTCTGGGCCAGCCCTTGTTTATGACCCGCGATAAGTCCGGCGCGATTCGGGTCTATCACAACATTTGCTCACACCGGGGCATGATTCTGGTGTCCGAGCCCGGCCACACCAAAGGTCTGGTGCGTTGCCCTTATCATTCATGGTGTTATGATCTTGACGGCGCGCTGAAGCGTACACCCTATGTGGGTGGCTCCGACAAGGATGTGCACTCGGATTTTAACCCGGCCAGTCATGGCTTGCGAGAAGTACGCTCCCATACCCAGTTTGATATTGTTTTTGTTAATCTGAGCGGCGATGCACCTGCGTTTGAAGAGGTTCACGCCACCTTGCTGGACCGCTGGAGTGAGTTCAGGGACCGTCCACTGTTTCATGGTGGCACGCATTCAACCCTGAATTTCGAATTGAACGGAAACTGGAAACTGGCTGTCGAGAACTTCTGTGAAGCCTATCACTTGCCGTGGATCCATCCGGGCCTCAACAGCTATTCGCGTATTGAAGACCACTATCACATTGAGGAGCCCGGACAGTATTCGGGACAGGGAACCACCGTCTACAACCCTGATCTCAAGCCTGGAAGCGGACGGGCATTTCCTTCCTTGGATGATCTTTCCGAAAAATGGGACACGGGCGCAGAATACATTGCGCTCTATCCAAATATTCTGCTTGGCGTTCACCGGGATCATTTTTATGGAATCCTGGTCAGTGCTGACGGCCCACACAAAACGAGAGAGCGGGTTGAACTATACTACTTCGAAGAAATCTGCGCAGGCGCGGACTATGAAGACCTGCGCGAAGCCAATGTCGAAACATGGCGAAGCGTTTTCCTGGAGGATGTATTTGTCGTCGAGGGCATGCACAAAGGCCGTTCGTCATCCGGATTTGACGGCGGTGTGCTAACGCCGGTACAGGACCCGCCAACCCGAGCCTTTCACCGCTGGGCCGCAGATCGATTGCTGAAACACCACAATTCAATAGCGATAGCCGCAGAGTAGGGCGCGCCGGCGTTAGTGCAGCTCCTCATCTTCACGAACGCCGCGCATAACCCATAGTCCTGCTGCGAAAAATACGATGATGGTCGCCATGCCCCAACGCTGGCTGTCCATGGTTACCGTTACCCAACCCAGCACGGCGGGGCCGACAAACGCCGTCGCCTTTCCAGAGAGCGCAAACAGGCCGAACATTTCTGTTCGCAGTTCCGGCGGAGCCAACCGCGCCATGAGCGTTCGCCCCGCCGACTGAGCCGGTCCCACAAAAACCCCCAGGGGCAACCCGGCAATCCAGAAGCCTGACTTCGTGTCCACCAGTA
>JAJFID010000092.1 GCA_021775325.1 Rhodospirillales bacterium | reverse complement strand
GACAATATAGGCGATCATGACCCATGTGATCTGATCCGTGGTCGCCGAAAAAGTTCCCTTCATGTGAGGCAGCGCCACGGTCACAGAATTCCAGGTAAAGGAATACGACGCGGTCGCCAGCGATGAGACCAGCAGGATCAGTATACTGCGGAATGTTATGGTTTTGGGATGAACGCCGTCGTCAGTGTCGCTAATGACTTCTTCGCGGGCGGATTCGCTGATTGCCGTCACGTTGTCATTATTCGCTCGAAGGCTGGGCAAACACCCGGCCAATCAACACCGCAAGATCACGTTCCCTTTTCGTGTCGATGCTGACCGCCGCCGTCAGGCCAGCGCGCAGAGCATCCGCGCCAGGACGATCCGCCAGTTCCAGTCGCACGGGAATTCGTTGCACAACCTTGACCCAGTTCCCTGTGGCGTTCTGCGCTGGCAAAATGGAAAATTCGGCACCTGTCGCCGGGCTGATACTGGCGACGGTGGCCTGCCATTCTACATCTGGTAGACTGTCAAGGACGACCGTTGCTGTCTGGCCGACGGTAAGATAGGCCAGGTCCACTTCCTTGAGATTGGCCTCAACCCACAAATCCTCAGTGCCAACAATCGCCAACAGGCGGTCGCCAGCCTCCACGTATTCGCCGGGCTCGACACTGACTCTTGTTAAAATACCTGATGTGGGTGCGTTAACACTGGCATAGGAAAGATTTAGAGCCGCAATTTCCTGTTCTGCCGCCGCATGCATGTAAGTTGGGTGATCTTCCACCGCGATTTGAGGATCGCCCGCCAGATCCGCCAAAACCATCTGGTTGTCTTCACGAACACCTGAAAGCTCACGGATTGACATGCTGAGTTCATGTTCGGTTTTGTCAAATCTGGCCTGTGTACCGACACCATCCTGCAGCAATTCCTGTTGTCGGTTGTGCTCACTCTTGAGATACCGGATACGCTCCTCGGCTGCCGTGATGGACGCCAGACCCTGGCGATAGCGGGCGCGTAGCGATTCAATGGTTTGTTGCGCCGTTGCCATCCCGGCCTCGGCAATTGCCAGCGCCTTCTGATAAGGGCGGGGATCAATGGCAAAAATGGGATCGCCTGCGTTTACGTGCTGGTTTTCCTGCACAAACACCTGTGTGATCAGACCGTCAATATTGGTGCTGATCTGGACAATGTCGGCTTTTACATAGGCGTTTTCAGTGGTGATATACCGACCGCTTTTGGCATAGAAATAGCCTGCCACGACCAGTGCCAGTACAGGTATTGCGCCATATAGAGCGAGCCGGATCAGGACGCTCGGGCGACTGGGATTTTGCTCATCCACCATTACCCTCAGCCTCTAGACTTCCAATATTCCCGGACTCTATGCCTGTTCGGTAAAATTGGAAAGAGAAGCTTCACACCATGGGGCGTGAATTAAATTCATGCTAAAGAGGTGTTTAGTAATGCTTTGATAACACAGTATTTTATGCGTCACCGGTTTTGACGTTATCCTGACCGTTCACGCATCATAACTCAGCTTTTCGTGGGAAAATCCTTGCCAGTTCGTTGGTTTGCCCAAAACAGCAGACCACCAAACCCAAGCCACATTCCCACGACCAGAACCAGGAACAACTGACCTCCAAGAGATGACATAACGCAATCCTCATACACATTTCAGACTGCCTGATTGATATGGTTGTTCGCATAGGGCTGCCTTGATGTAGATCAAAATTGTATTCTAAACAGTGGCAATTCACCGTTTCCGTCTGTATGTAAGGGCCATGAATACCGTAAACCTCGTTATGGCAGATACAGATGCGCCCCCGAAGACCAATCTGGTGGGGTTGTCTCGTGCTGAGCTGCAACAGACGTTGGCCGACATAGGTGAACCTGCGTTCCGGGCCAAACAGTTATGGCACTGGATATATCATCAGGGTGAAACCGATTTTGCCAGCATGACCACCATGGCAAAAGACCTGCGGGCAAAACTGGCAGAACAGTTCATTGTCGAGCGTCCGGGCATCACGCGTGAGCAGACGTCGTCCGACAAGGCCCGTAAGTGGCTGTTCAATTTCCCCGATGGCAATGAGGTCGAGACCGTCTTCATACCGGAAGAGGATCGCGGTGCGGTCTGTGTTTCCAGTCAGGTCGGTTGCTCGTTGACCTGTACGTTCTGTCATACCGGCACCATGAAGCTGGTCCGCAATCTGAGTGCTGCTGAAATCGTTGGCCAGTTTATGGCCGCGCGTGACAGTTATGGTGAATGGCCTTCACCATCCGGTACACGTCTGTTGTCGAACATCGTCATGATGGGCATGGGCGAACCCCTGCTGAATTATGATAATGTTGCCAAGGCCCTGCGCATTATCATGGACGGCGAGGGTATAGCCCTTTCGAAACGACGAATCACCCTGTCCACCTCAGGTGTGGTGCCGCTGATGGATCGTTGCGGCGAGGACCTGGGGGTTAATCTGGCGGTCAGTCTGCATGCGGTTACGGACGAGCTGCGTGATGTGCTGGTACCCATCAATAAAAAGCATCCGATCAGGGATCTGCTGGCTGCGTGCCGCCGGTATCCCGGTGCCAATAACGCCCGACGCATTACGTTCGAGTATGTCATGCTGAAAGGCATCAATGATTCTGCTGCTGATGCGAAGGAACTTGTTCGGCTGGTCAAGGGTATTCCGGTCAAATTCAATCTGATACCGTTTAACCCCTGGCCCGGTGTTGAGTATGAATGTTCGGAAGCACGGGACATGAAAAGGTTCGCAGACATTCTCAATGACGGCGGGTTTTCGGCACCAATTCGGGTGCCGCGCGGGCGGGATATTCTGGCGGCCTGTGGCCAGCTCAAGTCAGCCAGCGAGCGGGTCGTCGGTCAAATGCGCGAAGCGCGCCGCATTGAAAAAGCGGCCCTGCAAACACCAGCCGCCGGAGAATAAAGGGCTGCAATAATGAGCCGAGAACTTCTGTATGTGGCCGATCCCATGTGTTCCTGGTGCTGGGGCTTTGCTCCTGTCGTTAGCTCAATCGTCGATCATGTAAATGGCCGGGCGGTGATTACACCGATTATGGGTGGTCTGCGACCGCTGACTCGCACGCCCATGGATGACGATATGAAATCCCAGATCAAACATCACTGGGAAAGCGTGGCGAATCGGTCGGGCCAACCCTTCGACATGGATTTTTTCGAGCGCGATGAGTTTGTGTATGACACGGAACCGGCCTGTCGGGCGGTGGGTGTTGTACGGCGACTGGTTCCGGCCAAGACGCTGTCTTATCTGGAAGCGGTTCAGCGCGGTTTCTACAGCGAAAAACTCGATGTCACGGATGGAGACGTACTGGCTCTGATCGCGGAAAGCCTGGACGTTGATCGCGATGCATTCAGTTCGCTGTTCAATGACGTTGCCAGTGCCTATGAAACAGCGGGTGATTTTCATGTGGCTCGTCAGTTAGGTGTTACCGGTTATCCAACCGTCATCACACGGCACGATGAGGATTACGCCCTCCTGACCGCAGGGTTTCAGGAGTTCGACGCCCTTGTGGGTACTCTGGACACATGGTTGTCCGATGACTGATTTGATGATCTATGCACCGGATTTGGCGTTGGCCTACATCGCCTACATTGTCGCCACGGTCAGTCCCGGTCCGGCAAACCTGGCAGTTATCGCCACGTCCATGAGCGCCGGTCGTCGAGCCGGATTTGCCCTGGCCGCAGGTGTGGTGATGGGGTCGCTGACGTGGGGCGTATTGGCAGCGCTGGGTCTGTCCGCGTTTCTGCTGTCTTATGGCTGGCTGGTGTCCGTCATGCGGATTGTTGGCGGTGTTTATCTGTTGTGGCTGGCGTACAAATCCTTCCGGTCCGCATTCCGCAGACAGCAGCCAGAGGCGCTGGAGATTGCCCTTGGCCGTTCGGTTAAGCAGTACTTTGTTCGTGGGCTGGCAATACATCTGACCAACCCCAAGGCCATATTCGCCTGGCTGGCGATCATCGCCATCGGGGTCAGCCCCGGCGCACCGGCAAGCCTGTCATTCCTGATCATCGCCGGTTGTTGGTTCATGGGGAGCCTGTTTTACGGCGGCTGCGCCATGGTTTTTTCCACGCGACGCATGGTCCGCCTTTATGGCGCACTCAGACAGTGGATCGAAGGAACTGCCGCCGTCGTGTTTACGCTGGCGGGTCTGAAGCTGCTGACATCGCGGGTGCAGTAGGGTCAGCATGGCAAGCTATACAGTTTGCCCTGCCACCGCTCCTATAGGTGTTGTTTTCGTTCTGCTCACAACTATTATGATCGACTATCGTCTTTTTTTGATTCTACACATTGATCGAATGTGAGCGCGCACCTATGAAACCCTTTGTCGCCCAAATTCTCGTATTTGCCGGGTTATTACTTCCTGCAAGTGCGCAGGCGATAGATAATGTTCCCGTATCGCAATGTGATTTGCTTGCTGCGAACCCACGTGACCCGGATCGGAAAACATCGGGCGTTGCGTTTGAAGACGTAGATACCGTTAACGCTTTGAACTCATGTGTCGAAGCACACACGGCACATCCCGATGTTGCAAGATTCACATATATGTTGGGTCGCGTACAGGACGTGATGGGAAATCTGGATCAGGCAATCTCTTTGTATGAAGACGCAGCAAGTCTTGATTACAGGTATGCCGCTTTTATTCTTGGTGTTTCCTACTATGAAATGGCAGAAGCAGGAAAAGATATCAAACGGTCGCTAGGCCTCGCTGTCGGGTGGTTTGAAAAGGCTGCCTCTCTAGACGTTGAGTACGCGAACTACTATCTTGCCCTCATACTCTCTCAGAGTGACCAGAATCATCAGAATTATGCGGAAGCTGTTCAGCTAATCCAACCACTCGTACAAAAGAGCGACGCCTACGGTCAGAATTTGTTCGGTATTCTACATCAGGCGGGTAAAGGCGTGGAGCAAAGCGATATAGAGGCGGCCCATTGGTACGAATTGTCAGCAAAGTCTGGATTGGATTACGGTCAGCACAATTTTGGTCTTATGTTGTTTAACGGAACCGGTGTCGAAAGAGATTATGATGAGGCATTCGCATGGCTCAACAAGGCTGCAATACAGGGCCACGAAGACTCAATCGTGTTCTTGAACAAAAAATTCGGGGACGTTCTGAAATTGGCCGTATTTGTGGAGCCGGGAAGTGAGTTCCCTGAAGATTTCTACGAAGAAACGTATGGCCGTACTATGAAAGATGCGGTGGCATGGTTTTCAGAGCAGGTGGAAATCGGTGATCCTCACGCACATTACATACTTGGTGTTGTATACTGGCAGGGGCTTGTATTTGAAGCCGATAAGGATCTCGGTATGCAGTACCTGCTTTCGGCTGCTGAGCTTGGCAGCGAGGAGGCGCGATTCGAGATTTCCAGGGTAAGTAAAGCTACTGACCAGGAGTAATCTTTTGGTCAATTTCCGATTTCATCTTCAAAGTGACGGTTGCGTTCCCGCAATCCCCAATCCAACTATTCCGTTACAGGCGGCGGTGTCTCAAAAGCCTTCATCCCCTTGCGACTGTACACACCGCCGTGTTTGTGCGGCTGCAGCGCTTCTGTGGGGCCACCGGTCTGTGGTGCCCGCTCGGCAAACCGGCTGGTGGAGAGCGTGCGGTCATACATGACAATAGCGCCGGCCAGCCCGACATTGACGCAGAATTTGGTCGGGATCTTCACGGTGTAGGCGCAGCGGTCCTGCAGGGCCGGAGACAGCGAGCCCTTTTCCGGACCCAGCACATAGGCCGCCTGTGACGGATGGTTGAAGCTGGGCAGATCAATGGCGTCATCGGTCAGCTCAATCCCCACCAGCGTGCAGTCGCTGGGCAAAATCAGCGAGGCCAGGTCAGGGAAGTCATAAAACGGTACGTGGCCGGTGGCCTGTGAGGTGTCGGTCTGGTTTCCTTCTGCCCGGGCATAGGTCGCACCCACGGTAAACATGAAGCTGGCACCAAATGCGTGGGCTGAACGAAACAGACTGCCCACATTGCGGGCCTTGCTGATGCCTTCCACGCCGATACCAAAATAACCCCGCATGTTTGTCTCCTGTGGCACCTGAACTCAGATGCACAATATTTGATTTTCGATTTCTGCGCCCGACTATGGCGAAATACGCTTGTGAATCAAGGTTTGTTCCTACGGATTGTAAAATAGCGATAAGCTACTTTATTGACAAATCATAGCAAAATGCTAATATGTGTTACAACCCGACGACAACAGGAGGACGATACAGTCATGAATCCCCAGTACATTGAAACGGAAAGCGGCGAAAAACTGGTGGTACTCAGCCTTCAGGGATACGAAGCGCTGGTGGAACAGGCTTCTGATCAGGGCACGTTTGACCCCACACAGGTCCATCCAGCCAGCAAACGAAATCAGCCGCTTCGCGCTGACGTGGCAGCCCGGCTCGCAGATGGGGCCAGCCCGGTGAAGGTCTGGCGGGAGTTTCGCGGCCTGAAGGCCAAGGATCTGGCAGCCACGGTGGGTATTTCGGCGGCCTATCTGTCTCAGATTGAAACCGGCGAACGCATGGGCAGCATGAAAGTCATCGTCTCGCTGGCCCAGGCACTTGACGTGAGCACGGACGAGCTGACCTGACACGACATCATTTCAACGCAATTACCCTGACACAAAACCGCTTGCGCATCCCGGCGCCCTTCCGTAAGTCCAATGGACCATAGTTCATCCGTTTTGACCCGGTTCAGGAGGGCTGCCCATGCGTGCCGTAGTTTGTGAAAGTTTTGATGGCCTTGAAAAACTGATCCTGCGTGATGTTGATCAGCCAACCCTTGGTCCCGCAAGTATCCCCGGCGCACCGGACCGGGATGTGCGCATCCGCGTTCACGCTGCCGGTATTAATTTCGCCGACACCCTGATTGTCCAGGGCAAGTATCAGCTCAAGCCGCAACTGCCGTTTTCACCGGGTATGGAGGTGGCGGGCGAGGTTGTGGAGGTGGCAGACGGTGTCGAGTCCGTTAGAGTCGGTCAGCGGGTCATGGCCAACATTCTGTTTGGTGGTTACGCCGAGCAGGTTGTCGCACCCGCTAATTGCGTCTACCCCATTCCCGATTCCATGGACTGGGCCAGCGCCGCCGGTTTCCCCATTGCTTACGGCACCTCGTATGTGGGTCTGGTGGAGCGGGCCGGGTTACGCAAAGGCGAGTTTCTTGTGGTTCACGGCGCGGCGGGTGGTGTTGGCCTGACGGCGGTTGAAATCGGTAAAAAGCTGGGTGCCACCGTGATCGCCACGGCGGGCGGTGCAGAAAAACTGGAAATCGCCCGGCAACATGGCGCGGATCATCTGATTGACTATACCAGCGACAATGTCCGCGACCGGGTCAAGGAACTGACCGGTGGTCTGGGTGCCCATGTGATTTACGATCCGGTAGGTGGAGACCTGTTTAACGCCAGTGTGCGCTGTACGCGTCCCGGCGGGCGCATGCTGATCATCGGATTCGCCGGTGGTCAGGTACAGGAAATTCCGGCTAACCTGTTGCTGGTCAAAAATATCGCCGCGATCGGTTACACCTTCGAGGGCCTGCGGGTCCTGTACCCTGAAATGGTCCGGCGTTCCATGCAGGAACTGGTCCAGTGGTACGAAGCAGGCGACCTCAAACCGCACGTGTCGCATACTTTTGCACTGGACGACGCGCAAGCGGCGCTGACAACACTCCGGGATCGCAAGTCCACGGGCAAGGTCGTGCTGACTATGTGAACTGGTTAAAAAGACGGCCAAAAAAGAAGGCCGGTGCGAACACCGGCCTTTAGAGGGGATTGCCAGGGGAGGCAGGTAGTCTTGGCATTACACATCCCAGAACGGTTTTGAGAGTTCACGGCGAACATCACCACGGGTCATACCCATATCCCTGATCAGATGATCGCTCATGGATTCAAGGTTTAACCGTTCTTCGTAGCGTTTCTGCCAGGTGGTCAGCACCTGGAAGATCCGCGAGGGCACGCTGGCGGCAAATGATACCAGCGATGTGGCGATATCCGTGCTCAGGTCAGCACCGGGATAATCGTACGTGTGGACATTGTTTCTGGTCATGGCCTCTTCCTTTCTTGTGGGGCCGGACTGTTATCCGAGTAACCGACCCCGTCTGATGTAATTGCGGCTCCAACTGGCCGCGTGAGACATTGATACGGGCATTCAGGTATTTCCACAAACGATGTTTTCTGATATATGTATGAGGAAAACTAATGTTACAGAATTGAAACATAACTGTAACATGCTGTTAATAAAGAATTAGTGGTTTTACAATGCAAATTGATCGACAAACAATATCTAATGGAATGTTATGGCACGCCAATTACCCCCACTAAACGGGCTCAGGGCCTTTGAGGCTGCCGCCCGCCACCTGAGTTTCACCATTGCGGCAGAAGAACTGTTCGTGACACAGGCCGCCATATCCCATCAGGTCAAAGGCCTGGAGGACGCGCTGGGTGTGCCCCTGTTTCGGCGTATCAATCGCGGATTGCTGTTAAGCGAGGCGGGCCAGACCCTGTTTCCGGCGGTGCGTGACGGCCTCGATACCATGGCCTCCGCCGTGCGTCAGTTGGGTGACAACAATCGTCAGGGCGCGTTGACGGTCAGTACGCTGGATTCTATTGCTTCTGCCTGGCTGGTGCCGCGCCTCGGCAACTTTCGAGAACGTCATCCCGATCTGGATGTGCGCCTGACCATGGGTGATGCATTAGTGGATTTCGCCCGCGACGAGGTCGACCTGGCCATTCGCTACGGGCGCGGCACGTGGCCGGGATGCAAAGTCCAGTTCCTCATGAGTGAGGAAATTTTCCCGGTCGCCAGTCCCGATCTGATCGCCAGCGGCCCCGCAATCGAACATCCCCGCGATCTGGCAAAATACACCTTGCTGCACGATACCCTGCCCGAGGGCTGGGAAGACTGGTTTCGCGCCCATGGAGCCGAGGATGTGAAACCGGACGGCAGCATCCGTATTGAGCATTCCCACATTATCGTCCAGGCGGCCATGGCCGGACACGGCATTGCGCTGGGTCGCAGCGTGCTTGTGCGTGATGCGCTGGCGACCGGACGGCTGGTACGGCTGTTCGATATCAGTGTGCGTGTGGGGTATGGCTACTACATTGCCGGCGCGCCCGGCACCTGGGACAACCCCCGCATCAAAGCCATGCGCAACTGGCTGGTAGACGAAGCCGCCCTGACCCAGCAGGACAAGGAAATCAATTTCAGTTACGAGATGTCGGAAGAGGCGGGAAAAGACTAGATTGCCCGCGAGTGGCGGGTTGCGGATGACCAGCAGGCCCACCATACTCATCACATGGTTGCACCTTTCCGCCCACTGATCGCCGGTTTTATGTTTCTTGCGCTGTGTCTGGCTGTCGTTGGCTGCGCACAAAATGGCGAGCCTGAGTTCGCCCCCGTTGAACTGTATGACGTGGACCCCACTACGTTCTCTGCGGAATATATGTCGGCACCGGAACTGAAGGCGATCATCAGAGATGTTCGCGCGGCAATTGTCCGGTACCCAAAAGAAAAACGCCCGGAACGCTGGGCTGATTTTCAGGCTGTCCTCGGCATTGCATTATTCAAGCTGGGCCGGCACACAGATAATGAGGTCCTACAGGAAGAAGCTGCCAAGTCCCTCGGTGCCGCATTGGCTATCTATGATGATGGCACCGCCAAGCAGAAACTTTACCGGGTCAGAACCGAGTTTGCCGATGTGTCGACGTTCTTGGGCAAGGCCATCCTTTTTAGAATGGACTCCGAAGACGATACTAGTTGGTCCAGCAAATATGGATCGTTTGCTGACGATTTGAACCACATGGAGAATGCGATATCTGTGCGCCGCGAAATAGTAGCGACATACGACTTCGGAAATGACATTGAGTTAGAATTGGCAACAGACCTTCTGCTTGGCGGTACACTAATGTTGCGTGGTGCGGGAACGATGGACTCCAATTATTTTGAAGAGGCAATCAGCATAAACAAAAATATAATATCGCAAACTTCTTCCGAGTATTTGCCTGAATTATGGGCCGCAGCCCATTACGCGAACATTGGTGCTCTTGCAGCACTGACCAAAACTCTCAAAAATGTAGAAGAAATCGAAGAAGCAATTGTATCCTTGCAACGTCAAATGAACGTGCTCAACCAGCAGGGCGCCCTCGAAGAATTCGTGAAACTTTCCAGTCACAAAAAATTATCTGGAAGTTTCGTACACGCGGGTATCGAAGAGGAACTCGAGAGGTTCGAAGGTTTACTCGAAGACCTTAAAGCCTATCTCGCAAATCTACGTGCCGCAGAGTAGTTCTTAAACCGCCCGCGAATGCCGCTGGGCGCCCGGTTGCAGGTACTGGTCAAACGCCACGGCGACGCTGCGCATGAAGATGCGGCGGTCTTCGGGGATGGTGATTCGCCAGCCGTCAATGGAGCACAGTCCGTCTTCCTGTAGTGGTCGCAAGGCATCGAAGCTGGACAGCAGGGTATCCGGTCGCCGGTTTAGTGCGGCACATTCTGCTTTCACGTCGACTGCCAAGTCGCACATGAGCCGCTCGATAATGCGGCGGCGCAGGCGGTCTTCGTCACCTAGCGTGTAGCCTTTGGCGGTGGGCAGCCAGCCCTTCTGGATGCAGGTCTGCCATGTCCGCACCGGCGTGTGGTTCTGCACATAACCCTGCGGCATTGCGCCGATGCTGGATGCGCCGACGCCGATGAGTACGGGGCAGGGGTCGGCTGTATAACCCTGAAAATTGCGGTGAAGTCGCCCTTCATCAAGGGCGGTGGTCAGGGTGTCGCCCTCACGGGCGAAATGATCGAGGCCGATCCAGCGGTACCCGGCATTTTGCAGGTGCTCTGCTGCCACCATCATCATGTAGTGGCGTTCATCCCGTTCGGGCAGGACCGTCTCGTCGATGCGCTTCTGGTGGGTTTTCATCCATGGAACATGGGCGTAACCAAACAGGGCAATGCGGTCGGGCTGCATGTCGATAACGGCATCCACTGTCCGCGCCATACCGGTACAGGTCTGGTGCGGCAGGCCATACATAATATCCATATTGATGGCATTGATGTCGCGCTCGCGCAGACCGTCCAGAACCCGGCGCGTCACATGAACGGGCTGAATCCGGTTAACCGCTTTCTGCACAACCGGATTGATATCCTGCACACCGATGGAAGCCCGCGTCACGCCCGCATCCTTCAGAGCCAGCAGATCATCCTCGTCGACCTCACGGGGGTCCACTTCAACGGCGAATTCGGCCTGATCATGGATGCTGAACCGGTCCCGAATGTGCGACGCCAACCGGACCGTATCGGTTGGCGTGAGAATGGTCGGGCTGCCGCCGCCCCAGTGGATATGCCGGACCGGGCGACCGGGACCCAGAATGTCCGCAATCAGATCGATCTCGGCCAGCAGGGTCTCAAGATAGGCGGCAATGGGGTCATAACGCCGGGTGATCTTGGTATTGCAGCCGCAGAACCAGCACAACGTATCGCAGAACGGCACATGCACATAGAGCGACAGCGGCATGTCTTCCGGAATGCGGGACAGCCACTGTTCATGCCGCGCCCCTGTCACCTGTGCGGTGAACTGTGGTGCGGTGGGATAGCTGGTGTAACGCGGTACCCGTTTATCGTATTTTTCAAGCAAACCCTGGATCATGGCACGGACCATGACGGAGGCAGCGGCACGCGTCCTTGATTTGCATCAAGTTTCGTTGTTTCAGCGCACCACCACCAGCGCATCCACGGCGATGACGCCATCCGGCGTGGCGATGAGTGGGTTGATGTCCATTTCCCCCAAGTGATCCTTCAGGCCGTCACACAGAACCGAAAAGCGGGCCAGAGCTTGCGCCAATGCCGCCTTGTCGCATGGTGCCGCACCCCGGGCACCGTCCAGCAGCCGGGCAATCTTGAGGCCGTTGATCAGGCGCAGGGCCTCAGCTTCGCCAAACGGCGCAATGGCCATGCGGCGATCATCCATGATCTCGATCAGCGTGCCACCGGCGCAGACCATGACGAGGGGGCCGAAATCAGGGTCCATGACGCAGCCAAATGAAATCTCCACACCGGCCGGTGCCATTTGCTGAACGATTGTCCTGGGACCCAGTCGTTTGGTCATGTCGGCGTAAGCGGCATGCGCGGCGTCAGCATTATCCAGATTGAGGATGACGCCGCCCGCGTCAGACTTATGGGCAATGTTATCTTCGGCCGTTTTGAGAACCAGCGGGAAACCCAGTTGGTCGAGGGCCGTGTCCAGCATGACAGATGTGCTGATTGTGGTTGAGCGGACAGCAGGAATGCCAAAGTCTGAAATCAGTTCGAGCCCTTCAGCCTCACTGACCCATGTTTGCTGCGACAGCCGGTCAGCCCATCGCTGCACGGTTTCGAGCGACGGCGGTTCCGGCAAGACATCATCAGATGACGACGCCAGCTCAAGATGCCGGTCCCGCCAGTGCAACATGGCCGCCACCGCAGACAGCATTTCATCGGCCCCGTTGATCAGCGGCGTGTTCAGTGACGCCAGCTCTTCACCCAGCCGCCGGTTATGGGTCTGGGTGAAACTGGTATAGACAAAACACGGTTTGCCGGTCATGGACGGCAGGCCTTTTGCCAGTTCCATGAGTCGGGTGGAATAGGTGTAATCGTCTCGGGCATCGATTTCGTAACCCACCACGCTGACTTCGTCGGCGGCTGAAATGATCTTTAGTGCGTCTTCAAACAC
>JAJFID010000091.1 GCA_021775325.1 Rhodospirillales bacterium | reverse complement strand
TGAATGTTTGTTTCAAAAAGATCGGCCGCAATTGCTGCGGCTTTGGCAGAGTTGCCAAGACCAAAAATACCAAGTCCCGGCACAGCAATCATGCGTGGCATGGGATCCAGTTCTGTTTTCTTGTTGCGTGACTTTGCATTGTTGCGTTTGAAATACGCGTGATATTCCGCGACGTATTTGTCCAGGGCCTTTTGCGCAGCCTGTTTAAACTGGTTGAGATTCCCGGTTTCCGGCGCAGGAACAATCAGGGGTACGGCTTTTGTGCGAATGACATGATCCGGTGTCGCCGTTCCCTGATGGGCAAATCGACTTATTCCCTTGGCGCTGACAAATGCGCGGATGGAGGAATCTGTTCGGAAATCAAGGACCATGGCCTTGTCATCGAATGTCACGAGGCCCCGCAAGATAGGGGCGACGTCGGTGACTGCAGCAATCTTTTTCGGCAGGTTGATCGGGTGAAACGAGCGCGTTGCACCTTTGCGAATCCGGCCCTCGGCTTTGGTCACCGCCCTGATCATCCGCCCATAGGCTTGGTCTGCTGTTGATCCGAAAGTGAAAATGCCGTGTTTAAGAAGGATAAGACCCTCAACTGTCGGATCTTCATTAAACACTTCCAGAGCCTTCTTCGACAAATCGAACCCTGGCATGATGTACGGCACGTAACCAAATTTTGGGCCGAAGGTTTCACGGCAAAGCGATTCACCTGCGGGCTGATCGGTCAGTGCCAGCACGGCATTGGAATGGGTATGATCGATAAATTTGTGCGGCAAAAAGGCATGGAGTAACGTTTCGACGGATGGATTTGGCGACGTGGAGTCCAGCAGATTGATCCGCTGGACATTGACCATGTCTTCATCAGAGAGCTTTTTCAGGGTGGCCATGCGTTGCAGTGGCTCAAGGCGTACGGCCGGCAGTCCACGGGGTTCAATATCTCCCATATCCCAGCCCGAACCCTTTACGCACAGGACTTCTGTGGCGTCACCCATGGTGTCATTCATGACGGTCTTGACGGATGTATTACCACCGCCGTGCAGGACGAGCTGCGGTTCATTGCCCAGCAAACGGGATGTGTATACCCTTAAGGCCAGATCCTCATTTATACCCTGCTGGGCATAATGTTTGATCATGGCTCTGGCGTGTCGGTCCAACCACTGACTTTTCATGCAGGCACCTTTTTCTGATCGTGATTCTCACGAATACTAAACTGTAATTCTCAGATGGTCCCGAACTTCGTGGCGTAAATCAACGTTCGCGAAATGCGTCGTGCCGTAGCTTCAACAGGGGTTTGATGAAGTACTGGAAAACCGTGCGTGTCCCGGTGTGAATATCTACTTCGGCCCCCATGCCGGGGCTGATACGTAACGGGTTGCTGGCGGTGCCCAGATACTGTTGTGCGGTTTGCACGACTACTCGGAAGTAGGGGACCCCATCATCGTCCTTGTCGGCGTCTGCGCCAATCAAAGTAACCGTGCCTTCCAGCGTTCCATAACGGGTAAAGTCGTAGGTCGAAATCTTGATCTTCGCAGGATGTCCCACTTCCACGTAACCGCGGTCCTGTGGGTCAAGTTTGGCCTCAATGACCAGCTCTTCACGCACCGGCACAATTTCCATGATCGCTTCACCGGGTCGAACCACCCCACCAAGGGTGTTGTAGCGCATTTTCTTGACGATACCATCAATCGGTGCCCGAATTGTTGTGCGTAGAACCTGTGCTTCGGCGCTGCCAAATGCTTCATGCAGTCCCGCAATCTGTCGGTCTATTTCACCCAGTCTTTCAGTGGCGGCGTTTGTATATCGCTTTTGAATCTCTGTCAGGCGGGCCCTTGATTCATCCAGATCCGCCTGGGCCTGCCTGATTTCGGCTGATGTTGTGAGGATAGCCCCCTTCAACTGCTCAACGTCCCGCTGCAGGACCAGTAATTCAGACCGTGTGCCCATACCCTGTAACACCGCCTGATTGGCTATCTCGAGGTTTTCCTGTGCCAGTACAAGGTCATTCCGTGTCGCATCACGCCGGGTTTCCAGGGTCGCAATTGCGAGCCTGCGTTGAGTTATCTGCTTTTTAGCCACTGTCAACGCGCTATCAATCTCAGCCTGGCGAGCGTTAAATGAGGCAACTTCTCGTGCAACGCCGTCGGGGCGACGTTCGGCCAGGGCCGGATCAAATGACAGGGCGACACCTCTGATTTCAGCTTCCCAGGGTGTACGGCTTAACAACAGATTGTCCAGTTCGGCCTGCAACTCGGCCGGATTGCGGCGATCAACGCCCAATTCAAGACGCATAAGCTCGTCGCCCGCCAACACATTGTTGCCTTCACGTACAAACAGCTCTCGGATGATACCGCCTTCCAGATGCTGGATCACCTTGACCTTGCCCTGTGGCGCGACTTCGCCGGTGGCGTTGGCCACTTCATCCAGTGGTGTTACCCAGGACCAGCCAATGAGCCCTGCCGTCAGAAGCATGATGATCCGTGATGGGTATAACCAGCGTGAACGCGTGTAGTTCTTGGCGAGTTTGGAAAATGCACTCATGTGGATTTCCTCTCAGCTTCGCGCGCGTCTGATGCCGCCTGCAAATGCGTCAACACTTCGAATGCGGGCCCACCACCTTTAACACGGCCCTTCTCCAGCACCAGGATATGATCACAGGATTCCAGCAGAACCATGCTGTGGGTGGCAACGATTATAGTATGGGTGGCCGACAGTTCCTTCAACGTCATAACCAGTTCCTGCTCGGCCACAGGATCCAGATCGCTGGTCGGCTCATCCATCAACAACACCGGTCGATCACCGACCAGGGCGCGGGCGATGGACAGGCGTTGGCGCATGCCGCCTGACAGCATGTCGCCATTTTCACCAACTTGTGCCGCGTAACCATTTGGCAGGTCCAGAATATCTTTATGGACTCCGGCCAGTTGCGCGGCTCGGACAATGGCTTCGTCTGTGGCGTCACGAAAACCCATCTGGATATTGGATTTGATATTACCCGCCAGTAATCTGCACGACTGGGGGACATACCCGATCCAGTCACTCAACTCGCCTTCGGAGAACTGTGCCAGATCGCCATCGTCGATCAAAATTCTGCCGCTCAGGGGAGGATACAATCCTCGCATGAGTTTCAGTGCTGTGCTCTTGCCCGATCCATTTGGCCCGACCAGTGCGTGCAACCCAGTCGGGCCGAACCCTGCTGTTATACCTTCGATGGCATTATTCTGGTCGTCACGGGCATAGCGGAAAATCAGTTTTTCCATGACAATCTTGCCCGTGGGGCGTTCAAGCGCGACAGAGCGTTCCTGAACATCTTCGGTCATAGAAAAAACCTGGTCCAGCCGGGCGATGGACTGCTTGAAAGAGGCATAAGCCCTGAACTGTGTAACCATTTGTGTGAGCGGGCCCACAACGCGCATGGCCAACATGTTGGATGCGACCAGCGCGCCAATCGTCAGTTCCTGTGACAGGATGCCCAGAGCGCCAACAGAAGTCATGGCAATCAATGTGATGGAGCGGAGAACATGTCCCAGGTTCTGGTGTCTCTCCGTGTGATTGCCACGCCGCATACTCTGGCGAATTGTGTCCGAATGACGTTTTTCCCACTGCGTTCGCAAGTAGTCCCGTCCACCGACGGCCTTTAGCGTTGTGCGCGTATTGACCATTTCAGCAATCATTGAGTCGCGCCGAATGGCGCTCCGGCGTTCCTGTAGCTCGGACTTGGTATTGGTCCGACCTGCACGCCACGCCAAAAGCACAAACAACGGTACAACACTGAGAATGACCCAGCTCACCGGTGCTGCGATCATCGTGATCAGGATGATGCCCAGAATGGCGAACGGGACATCAGCCGTAACGACGGCGGAGGCACCGGACAGGGTGGTGCGAAGCTGGTCAATGTCACGAAACAGGGCCTGCCAGAACGCCGACGGTCGTTGCTCAAGAGACCGAAGCGGCAGTTTCAGGACTTTGTCAAAAAGGGTGCTGCCGACGGTCATGTCAATCTTCATGGCGGCTTCACGCAACAGGCCGCCCCGAGACTGTTTCAGGGCGTACTCAAAGACAATGACCACGATCATGCCGATGACCAGCCCCTGTAGAGTGGTTATGCCGGATTGTGCGACGACTCGGTCATAGACCTGCAGAACAAAAATAGGTGCAGCCAGTCCCAACAAGTTGACGAACAACGAGGCGACAAAGACCTCTGCCAACAGGGGACGGATGGGCTTAATGGCATCTTTCAGCCATTCTGACCGGTCTTCACTGTCTTCTGATTGAGATTCGCTGCCCACGGTCAACCAATATTCCTTTCTGCATCAGTCCTGAATGGTTTATGTTAATATAACATTAACCATGTTGGCGTAGTCCAGTATGGTAATAAGCGATAACAACGCACAAGAAATGTCGCGACGCGCAACTGATGGCAGGGGTGGACTCGGAGAAAACGAACATGCCTGACACGCCGTTAACTGGCGAAGAAACAGATCAAGCATCGATTGAACTTGCCCAGGCAACAACTGCGGCACCGCTACGCATTGGTCATGCGGAAACCATATCGGGGTTTGTTGAGGTCCTGCATGTGGATGGCACGCGAGAAAGTCTTACCACGGGTGAGGCGGTCTTTGCCGGCGACGTCATTGAGACGTCTGCTGATGGTAATGCAGGTCTCATCTTTGAGGACGAATCCATTATGTCGCTCGGCCCGTCGGGCCATCTCACGCTGGACGAGGTCGTGTACGACCCCGCTGGTGATACCGGCAATATGGCGGTTTCAATCACAGAGGGCGTATTCTCCTATATCAGTGGCGTAATCGCGAAAACTGATCCAGATGCCATGATCATTAACACGCCAACGTCGACCATTGGAATTCGCGGCACCCAGGTTGCCGGCCATGTTCGTCCCGAAGGTGAGGAAACCACCATATCGCTGATGGCGGAACAGGACGGTTTTGTCGGTGAGGTTGTCATGCGCAATGCGGGCGGCGAGCAGGTCCTGAATCAGGAAGGCGCAACGGTCTCGCTGTCCAGTTTCTTTGCACCGCCGCCGCCGCCGACGTTTGTTCCCCGGGACGAAGTAATTCAGCAGTTCCAGCAGGCATTTGATGCACTGCCTCCACGCTTTCATCCAGATCGACCACCACCACCTCCTCCCGGTGAAGGTGAGAATAATCCAGAGGCGGCAGCTCCGCCGGAAGGCTCCCCGCCTGACGCGCCGCCGCCGGAAAATGCAGATTCCGCAGAAGGCGCACCCGAGGCCGAAGCTGTCACCGAAGAAGTTGTCGCGGAAGAGGTCATCGTTGAGGAAGTAATCACCGAGGAAGTCTTATCTGAGGAGATTGTTACTGACGAAGTAGTTGACGTCCAGGTCACGACTGAGCAAACGACAGATACGGAAACGGTTGTGACAACAGACGCTGCTGAAACGTTGGTAGCGGCGGCGGAGGCTACCGAAGCCGGAGATACATCAGCGTTTGCCAGCGCTATGGAAGAAGCGGGTGTATTCGACGGTGATGCAGAAGCCATCGCAGCAGCAGAAGAGGCCTTCACTGAGGCGTTGGCAGATGGTGCATCCGTTGATGAGGCCATGCAAGCGGCATATGAAACCGGCACATCAGTCGTGTCCCAGGTTGAGGGTACGGTAACCGAATTTTCACTCGACGAGCAAACTTTCACG
The DNA here is from genome assembly GCA_021775325.1 of Rhodospirillales bacterium. GTDB lineage: Bacteria > Pseudomonadota > Alphaproteobacteria > Rhodospirillales > Casp-alpha2 > JABJGO01. The sequence goes on along the minus strand of JAJFID010000091.1, from coordinate 7,775 downwards.
ACGTCAGCAACGGAAACTTCGACTTCTGACGAGCAGCAGGCCCAGTCAATGGAGTCAAGTTTCGACTCGTCATCCGATAATCTGTTTGGCGGTGCCGACACTGATACATTGTTCGGTGGTGCCGATAACCCGGATGCCACATTGGTGCCTGCCACACAGGATTCCAGTCTGGATAGTGCGGCCGCCCCTGCGGATTCCGGTACACCGACACCGGTAGCTACCGTAACCAATGAAACGGTTCCGCCGACCACGACCGAATCCAACAATATTATTGCCACGGGTGCGACGACGGCTGTTGCCATCGATACAACGGGTTTTCCGGTTGGTATAGATTCAGAACTCAGAACTCTGGAAGGGTTAGCCCATGGTGGACTGTTGGGTGCGACGGATACGGACAGCACTCAGGACCAGTTAAGTTATGTTGTTTCAAGCACGCCTGCGCATGGCAGTGTTACGATCAATACAATTGCATCGAAGGCCAGCGTCGCCAGTCAGGCGTTTGTTGCGAGTGTAGCATCTAACGCCAGTATGGCCTCGGTTGCCAGTATGGCCAGTACAGCTTCACAGGCCAGCGTCGCTTCGTTCGGATTTCGGGCCAGTCAGGCGGCATTTGCTGCTGAACCCGCCGTTGCAGCCGTCACCGCCGCCGCATCGCAGGCCGCTGTCGGCAGCATTGCCAGCCATGCTGCTATCGCCAGTGGCGGTTCGACGGCCAGTCGAGCCAGTGCGGCCAGCGTCGCCAGTCAGGCCAGTATCGCATCGTTCGGAAGCGTTGCCAGTCACTCCAGCATTGCCTCCCAGGCTGCTGTTGTCAGCAGCGGAACCGTGGCCTCCCAGGCCGCAATCGCCAGTCAGGCTTCCATCGCCAGCATCGCAAGTTACGCGGCACAGGCAGCCGTCGGTTCACATGCCAGTGTCGCCAGTCTGGCCTCCGCCGCAGCCGTTGCAGCATCTGAGGCCTCAATTGCGTCCGTAGCTTCGCAGGCCTCAATTGCCAGCGTCGCCAGTTTTGCTGGCCGCGCCTCCATAGCCTCTCAAGCCAGTGTCTCGCCTGATGTTTATATCGGAGAGGTTACGCATGTCGTCGGTCAGGCGGCGGTTGGCGCACAAGTTGCTGTGGCTTCCCAGATATCAATTGCCAGTTTCGCCAGTCACGCCAGTCGTGCCAGTCTGGCAGTGACAGCATCTACCGGCAGTATTGCGTCACAGGCGGCGATTGCCTCACAGGCCGCAGTTGCCTCACAAACGGCAATTGCCTCGCAGGCCAGTTCTGTCAGCCATGGAACTGTTGCATCTCAGGCATCGATTGCCTCACAGGCGGCGATCGCATCTCAGGCATCGCGTGCGGCGGTCGCCAGTTTTGCATCCCAGGCAGCGATTGCGTCCGGTGCATCACAGGCGAGTTTCGCCAGTCTGGCATCGGTTGCGTCGGAAGCGTCCGTTGCTTCACAAGCGGCTGTCGCGTCGCAGGCAAGCATTGCAGAGACCTATTTTGTCACGGATGTTCCCAGTTACGCTGCGGATGCCAGTGTGGCGTCACAAGCGTCATTCGCTGTTCATGCGTCCATAGCTTCACATGCTTCGATTGCGTCCATTGCTTCACAGGCAGCAGGCTCAGGCGGTGCCGTAGCATCAGCGGCGGCGATTGCGTCAGTTGCGTCACAGGCCTCAGTGGCCTCGGAGGCTTCAGTTGCCTCCCAGGCTTCTTTCGCCTCTAAAGCATCATTCGCAACATACGCTTCCGTCGCATCGCAAGCATCGGTCGGTTCCCAGGCAGCGATTGCCTCGCAGGCCGCAAGGGCGTCTCGTGCGGCGGTGGCGGCGGTTGCATCAAGACCGGCCAGCGCAGGAACCAGCGTTGCATCCAGGGCGTCGGTAGCCTCTCTCGCCTCGCAGGCATCTCTCGCCAGTCAGGCCGCGGTCGCGTCACAGAGCTCGGTCGCGTCGCAAGGTGTGGTTTCCACGCAGGCCAGCCTGGCGAGCACTGCCTCGGTCGCCAGCATGGCCAGTATGGCCAGTTCTGCATCAATCGCGGCGGTGGCGAGCAGTGCCAGTCAGGCATTTGTTTCAACCTCACCAACTGTAGCGGCGCATTCCGAGTATGTTTATACGCCCGATGTTGGTTACACGGGGACAGATGCGTTCACCTACACGGTGACAGATGATTCTGGTAATACGGGTACGGCGACGGTCAGCGTAACCGTCGATGCCGTAACCACATCTGCGGGCACCCAAACGTCGGCCAATACAACAACCACAGGAACCCAGGACCGCGCGTCAATTGCCAGCTTCGAAGACCATTCTTATGTCGTGGTGTTCAATGATTCAGTGAGTGGGAACCTGTTGGCGCAACGATTTGATGGCGCGGGTGTGGCTGACAACACCGAGTTCACAATTAATACGACGACGACCGGTACCCAATCCACGGGTCTTGGTGCGCGAGCAGTTGCAAATATGGGCACAGAAGACTTCGTGGTCGTATGGCAATCTGACCAGAGTGGTGATTCCGATATCTACATGCAGCGGTACTCCAAGGTTGGTGAAACCAAGGGCGGTGAAACTGTTGTCAATACGGCGACAACGGGTTCACAAGTCAATGCATCCGTGGTCGGACTGACGGGTGGCAGTTATGTGGTCACCTGGGCTCGGGATGATGCGTCAAATTACGACGTATTTGCACGTGTTTTTGATTCTACCGGAAACGGCGGGGCTGAATTTCAGATCAATACAGCGACATCAACAACCGCTGCATCCGTTCCGCAGATCACAGCGCTCACCAACGGCGGCTTTGTTGTTGCCTGGTCAGCAGGAGACGGTACGACGAACGATGTCTACGCGGAGGTTTATGACGCGACAGGCACCGTTGTTACGTCAGAATTCGTGGTTAATACAACAACATCCGGCCTGCAGGATGATGTATCTATTGCCAGCCTTGAGGGCGGCGGTTTTGTGACGGTCTGGACCTCGGATCAAGGCGGTGACAACGGCGTTTTCGGACAGCGTTACGATGCAAGCGGCACGGCCGTTGGTACAGAGTTTACCGTTAGTGATGCGACCACGACAGTCGAGGAATATGCTGATGTAACTGGTCTGGAAGATGGTGGATTCGTGGTGGTCTGGGAATCGCCGGGTACCGGGCATGTAAGTACTGATGGTATATATGCCCAGCGCTATGACTCAGCGGGGACGACGATTGGCAGTCCGTTCCTGATAAATGACCTTACAACCGGTGAACATACGAATCCTGCCGTAACGGTACTACCCAACGGCTCGTTTGTTGCCACCTGGCATTCGACTGATGCTGATGGTGCAACCACGGGCGTCCTGACAAAAATAATCCATATCGGTAGCGGTACCGCCATTACTGAAGCTGGTACCGCTGGCAACGATGTTTATCTGGGCAGCCTGTTCAATGATATTATCAATGGAGCGGCTGGCGATGACGAGATATCGGGCGGTCTGGGTGATGATACGCTGTCAGGTGGCGACGGTAATGATACTCTGATAGGCGGCCCTGGAACGGATACGCTGGACGGCGGCGCTGGCGATGACCTGTTGATAGCAGGGCCCGGCACAACGTCGCTGACGGGCGGTGCGGGCGCGGATACGTTTTTCTTCAGTGAGGTTACAGGTAACGCCAGTATCACAGACTTTGTTTCAGGCACCGATACGATTGAACTGGACGCTAATTCGCTGGACGGGCAAGGCATAACGTTTGAGCAGATCGGAGTTACCTATACCGGCACAAACGCTACAAGTGGTGCTAACATTATCCTCGACAGTAATGGGGATATATACCATGACAACAATGGTACTCAGGCAGGAGGTTATGATCTCGTGGGCTCAGTCAGCGCAGGTGCGACGCTGACGTCCGACGACTTCGAAGTTGGATAACGATGGCCTGGCCGCCCGCGACGGGCAGCCAGGCGAAATACACTTTAGTTGAAACCTACAGGAACCTATTGATGGCAAAAGAAATCACCGGCGTATGCGCAGCAGTATGTTCGCCCTTTGATGACAGCGGCAATCAGTTTGATCAGGCACGCTATACCGCGCTAATTGACGAGATGATTGATGTTGGCATGCATGGGTTCGTGCTATGTGGGGGCACTGGCGAATTCGCCTACCTGTCGACAGACGAGCGCCGAATGGCGATCGAGTTAGGCTGTCGCCATATTGGGGATCGTGCTCACAAGATCGCACATACATCGACGGTAAATCTGAGTGACGGAATTGAAATGGCGAAGTTCGCAGAGGGTGCCGGGGCCGATGCACTGATGATCCTGCCACCCTATTTCGAAGGACCAGCAGAGGACGGCGTTGAACATTTTTACCTGAGTATAGCCGACGCCGTGTCTATCGATATTGTCGCCTACAATATTCCGGTCCATTCCGGCTTTGATGTCACCCCTGAGCTGTTTTCACGTCTGCTGAAACATCCAAACATCAATTACATAAAAGACAGCACAGGTGATCTGACTCGCATTCAGGAATTGGTTGCGACGGGTGGCAAAGTCCTGAATGGCGGCGATCCCATAACCTTTTACGCGCTGGTGGCAGGGTGTGTGGGCTGTATCTGGGGGTCTTGTAATGTGTTTCCGGCGGAAACTGTGCAGTTGTACGAGAAAGTTGCCGCAGGTGATTTGACCGGTGCGCGGGAAATCTGGTCCCGGATAGGCCCTGCTAACATTCACTTCTGGAACAATCCTTACAACCCGACCATTAAGGCAGGAGCCAAAGTTATGGGACGGGATCTGGGGCCTTGCCGTCAGCCGGTTCAGCCGCTTACTGCGGAGGCACAGGCTGCCTTGGAAGCCGTATTGGCACCACTCAAAGCCTAGAATTCAACGCCGGCCGCCGGCGAGCTTCAGCGCTTCGGGGCGAGTTCGCAATCGCGCCATGGCCCACACACCCAGTGCAGGGCCGATTGCGAGCGACGCGAACGCCAGTGGCCAGCCTGTCGTCGCCACGATAATCGGCATGAGATGAATCGTTATCAGGGTTAACAGGAAACCGGCGCACGTCTGGATGGTCAGCATGGTGCCGATGAGCTCGGGTTCTGACAACTCGGCGATACTGGCCGAAAACTGAGCGCTGTCAGCAATGACTGTAATCCCCCAAACGATGCAGACTATACCGACCAGCCATGGATGCGCGCCAAACAACGATCCGACAATGAGTGCGCACAAACCGCTCAATGTCATGGCACCTATGGTCAGCCACGTGCGCCCATAGCGATCCGATAACCAGCCACCCAGGAGGCACCCTGAAATGCCGCCCAATCCGATAACGACGAAAGTCATAGTGCGGGCGAGCAAGGCAGGGTCCATACCTGCCGAATTAATCCGAAAGCTGGCGTCGAGAAAAACACCAATCCATGCCCACATGGCATAGAGTTCCCACATATGGCCCAGGTATCCAAAATTTGCCAGACGGAGGGCAGGGGACCGAAAAGCCTGCATCAGGTACTGAGGGTTGAACGGCGGTGACTTCGTTTGCCCGGGGCCTAGTGGAACAAAATTGATGCCTGCTGCAGCCATCAGGGCGACGATCGATGTCGTGCCAATTGTAAACTGCCAGTCGACACCGCCAAAAGCATTGAAAAGATGGGGTGACGCGGAACCCAACGTGAGAGCGCCGACCAATACCGCTACAAGAAGACCCAAGTCTCCTTTTGCCCATGTAGCCGCCATCTTCATGCCGACTGGATAGACCCCGGCCATACACATGCCGGTCACAAATCGCATTACGTAGACCGGACCGGTACCTGGTTCAAACAACAGAATCGCAGCATTTGCCAGCGATGCAATCAATGCGGAGGTCATGAAAAACCGACGTGGATCAACCCGATCCGCCAGACTTAGGACGGCACTTATCAGTGTGCCCGCAACGAATCCGGCCTGCACCATGCTGGTGAACAATGATGCCTGAGTAGCACTCAGGGGATATTCCAGGGACATTGACGGAACGACGGCGGATGCCGAGAACCACAGCGCCATGGCGGCAACTTCGCACAGGGCAAGAATGCTCAAAGCCCCGATTTTTCCGTGCGTCTCAGGGGGCTGCGAATTCACAGTTACTGACATGGTTTCCGCAAATGAACGTGGTGTCCCATTTACACTGTACCTTTGACTATGGGCGATATGCCGAATTTACTTGAACATGCTAGTTCAGAATACATCTAGTATATAACTCTCTACTCAATGAACAAAGAATGGATGACCCTGATGTCTGATGATATGGACCGTTTGGTAAGCTGGCATTTTGGCGACAAAGAATACTCGCCATTTTCCGAGACTGAAATGGCACGCCGCCAAAATGATGTGCGTGCATGGATGTCTGAGAATGACGTGGATGCCTGCCTGTTCACATCGTACCACTGCATCAATTACTACTCGGGTTTCCTGTATTGCTACTTTGGGCGCAAATATGGGTTTGTCATAGACAGCGATAAAGCAACAACGATTTCTGCCGGAATTGATGGCGGGCAGCCTTGGCGTCGTACGTTTGGGGACAACATAACGTACACGGACTGGCGCAAGGATAATTTCTTCTTTGCCGTACAAAATTTGACCAAAGGTGTGAAACGCGTTGGCGTGGAGTTCGATCACCTGAATCTGGATTACATGGAACAACTGAAAGATGCTCTGCCGGGTGTTGAGTTTGTTGATGTCGCAAAACCGTCTATGTGGATGCGTAGTATCAAGTCGAAGGAGGAGCATGACCTGATCCGCATTGGAACGCGTACTTGCGATATTGGAGGTGCTGCCTGTGTCGCGGCCGTGAAGGCCGGAGTGCCTGAACACGAGGTCGCACTGGCCACAACCAGTGCCATGGTTCGCGAAATCGCCAGCGTCTTCCCGTCTGTTGAGCTCATGGATACCTGGACGTGGTTTCAGTCTGGCATCAATACCGATGGTGCACACAATCCGGTTACGAACAAAAAAATTGAATCTGGCGATATTCTCAGCCTGAATACTTTCCCCATGATCTTCGGGTATTACACTGCATTGGAACGAACGCTTTTTTGCGATTCCGCGACGGACACGCATCTGGATTTGTGGGAAAAGAATTGCGAGATTCATCGCCGCGGACTGGACCTGATAAAACCGGGCGCGCGGTGTTGTGATATTGCGGCTGAATTGAATGATATGTACCGCGAGTGGGATTTACTCAAGTATCGGTCATTTGGTTACGGGCATTCGTTCGGCGTACTGAGCCACTATTATGGCCGTGAAGCCGGCGTGGAACTGCGAGAGGATATCGAAACCGTACTCGAGCCGGGCATGGTTGTATCCATGGAGCCCATGATCATGATTCCGGATGGTCAACCCGGTGCTGGCGGATACCGTGAGCACGATATTCTGATTGTCGGCGACGAAAATTCGGAAAACATTACCGGCTTTCCGTTTGGGCCGGAGCACAATATCATCAGGAATTAAAGGCTGGAACTTCGTTTATTGGGGCATAATTTTGTATCGGCGAAACGCCATGGCACCTGACGGGAATTTTCTGTTGTGACAATATGGAAGCAGAAAGACTCCTGGTGTTTTGAGTATTTCGACAGAGATTCACCTGCCTCATTGTTTCCCGGTTTTGAAGATTTCCTTGATTTGTGGCACGCCAAACAGGGTGATCTCTCTGATGACTTCGAGTTCTATGAGATGCTTGCTTCCGAGATGTTGTTTGCCGGAGCGTCAGGTACATTGTTTTGGCAAGGTAGACAAAACGTTCATGTTGTCGTGCTGGAGTTACCACTGTCCGACGGCGAACGG
>JAJFID010000010.1 GCA_021775325.1 Rhodospirillales bacterium | reverse complement strand
GAGCGGGATGTCGTCGTCCACCAGTGTTCTGAACACATACAATACCGCAGCCATGCACACGGCGGACGGTGCATTGAAATTGCTGCTGACCTGTTCCGATGTGCCGGTAAAGTCGATAATTGCTGTGCGTTCGGCTTGATTGATCGAAATACTGACCTTGATCTCGTGGCCCTGGTCCAGCGTATAGGTGAACGAACCGTCCTTCAGCACACCCAGGACCCGGCGCACAGATTCCTCGGCGTTGTCCTGCACATGGCGCATATAGGCGTGGACCGTATCCAGGCCAAAATGCTGGCCCATCTTGCGCAGTTCCTGCGCGCCTTTTTCATTGGCGGCGATCTGCGCCGACAGATCGGCAACGTTCTGGTGAATGTTGCGCGCCGGATAAGGGCCACTGCCCAGCAGTTCATTGAGAGCCTGTTCGCGTAATTTGCCGTTTTCCACCAGCAGGAAGTTATCGATCAAAACCCCTTCCTGTTCAACAGACGTACTGTCGGCGGGCATGGAGCCCGGCGTGATGCCGCCAATATCGGCGTGGTGACCGCGTGAGCCCACAAAAAACAGCAGGTTTTCCGTACCCTCATCGAACACCGGCGTGATCACCGTGACGTCGGGCAGGTGGGTGCCACCGTTGTAGGGCGCATTGAGTGCGTACACGTTACCCGATTTCATGGAACCAGCGTTTTCCCGGATCACGGTCTGGATGCTCTCGCCCATGCTGCCCAGATGCACGGGCATGTGCGGCGCGTTGGCCACAAGGTTGCCATCGGGATCGAATATGGCACAGGAGAAATCCAGCCGTTCCTTGATGTTGACTGAGTAAGCCGTATTGGCCAGCGTCGCGCCCATCTGTTCGGCGATGGACATGAACAGATTGTTGAATATCTCCAGCAGCACCGGGTCCGCGCCTTCACCGTCCTTACCTGTTCCTGCGGCGATGCGGGACGGCAGGGGAATAACCCGCTCCAGGATCAAATGCCGCCGCGTGGTCATGGTGGCGCACCAGCCCGGCTCAACCACCGTGGTGCCGGTAGCCTCCGCAATGATGGCGGGGCCGTGCACATTCTGTCCGGGTAACAGGGTGTCACGCTCATAAACAGGCGTTGTGTGACTGGTATCACCTGAATACATGGCCACGGTATCCAGCGCGATTGGGTCGCCGCTCACCACATCACCAGTTTCGGGATCATTGACGCTGCCGGTTTCACCGATGGCTTCGGCGGTAATGGTGCCGACGATGCGGGCTCGATCCGGTGCGTTGAATCCAAAGCGCTGGAAATGGGCCTCTTCAAATTCGGCGATCATGGTGTCCTTGGCACCATAAGTGACGATCAGGGATGAATCGGTGCCTTCGTAGCGCAGGTGAATCTTGCGTACGACGTCGACGTCATCTGAAATGACGCCCTGGTTTTCCACTTCTGCGCGGGCGGAGGTTGCCAGATCATCAAACCGGGTTTCCAACTGGCCCAACAGATCATCTGAAAGCGGCACTTCCACGGTGTGCTCTCGGATCGCGCGCACATCGGCCAGACCCATGCCATAGGCCGACAGCACCCCCGCAAAAGGATGCAGGAACACACGCTTCATACCCAGCGAGTCGGCGACCAGACAGGCGTGCTGGCCACCGGCACCGCCAAAACAGTTCAGCGTGTAGTGGGTGATGTCATAACCGCGCTGGACCGAAATCTGCTTGATGGCGTTTGCCATGTTTTCAACCGCGATCTTCAGGAACCCTTCCGCCACCTTTTCCGGGCTCGGCGTAACGCCTGTGGCGTCACCGATTCTGGCGGCCAGTTCCCTGAACTTCTCATGCACCACATCGGCGTCCAGGGTCTCGTTGGCGCGTGGGCCAAATACGGCGGGGAAGTATGTGGGTTGAATTTTGCCTAACATGACGTTGCAGTCGGTGACGGCCAGCGGACCACCACGACGATAACATGCCGGTCCGGGATCGGCACCGGCGCTGTCCGGACCGACCCGGTAGCGATAACCGTCGAAATGCAGGATGGAGCCGCCACCGGCGGCAACCGTGTGAATGCGCATCATGGGTGCGCGCATTCGCACGCCCGCCACATGGGTTTCGAACTCGCGTTCGTACTCGCCGTCATAGTGCGACACATCCGTGGACGTGCCGCCCATATCAAAACCGATGACCTTGTGGAATCCGGCCATGGCGGCGGTGCGCACCATGCCGACCACACCACCGGCGGGGCCGGACAGAATGCTGTCCTTGCCCTGGAACAGGCCCGCGTCCGTCAGGCCGCCATTGGACTGCATGAACATCAGGCGGGTGGTTTCGTCACCGTCGCTTTCATCGCCGATATGATTGGCGACCCGATCCACGTATCGTCTGAGGATGGGCGACAGATAGGCGTCTACCACGGTGGTATCGCCACGTGATACCAGTTTGATGAGGGGGCTGGCCTCGTGGGAAACCGAAATTTGGGTAAATCCGATGTCCCGTGCGATGCGGGCCATGGCCTGCTCGTGATCGGGATAGCGGTAGCTGTGCATGAACACAACGGCCACGGATCCGATACCGTCATCGAAAGCTGTTTGCATGGCTTTATGGGCGGCGTCCAGATCGGGGGCCTGCAACACGTCGCCGTGGGCGGTGATCCGCTCGGCGACCTCGACCACGCGTTCGTACAGCATCTCCGGCAGCACAATATGGCGATCAAACAGGCGCGGACGGTTCTGATAGCCAATGCGCAGGGCGTCTGCAAACCCCGCGGTTGTCACCAGCAGGGTGCGGTCGCCCTTGCGTTCCAGCAGGGCATTGGTAGCGACCGTGGTGCCCATCTTGACCGCGTCCACCTGTGCAGCCGGGATCGTGGCGTCCGCCGCCAGTCCCAGCACATCGCGGATACCCTGCAGGGCCGCATCCTCGTACTGCTCCGGGTTTTCTGACAACAGCTTGTGTGACGACAGCGCGCCATCGGGGTCACGCGCCACCACATCCGTGAACGTGCCACCACGATCAATCCAGAATTGCCATTTGTTGTTCATGATCGCCTTGTCGTCCGTCACCCGAATTTCCAGAAAATGCCCAAGGACCGACTACCTGCTCAGTCAATCCGTCGGACGTCAATGCGCCCAGCCCCGATGTCGACATAGTGTCTACAAAACAGGGATTGATCCATACCCAATTCACGGGTGGTCAAACTGAAGGTGTCCAGGTCTTTGTCGAATGCGGTCTGACATGTTCCGGTTTTGATTCATGTCAACTTTACAGGCAATCGCCGAAGCGGGAGTGCTCCACGCCGCAATTTTACCAATGATCCATAGCGGTCATGTCGACGAAGGCAGGGTTATGGAAAACGTGGTACCAATGCCCAGTTCAGATTCAAATTCAAGAGTGCCGCCCATTGCCTCCACAATGGCCTTGGAAATAGAAAGACCGAGCCCCGTGCCACCGTGTTCGCGCGTCGTCGTTGTATCCGCCTGGGTAAACCGTTCAAAGACTCTTGATCTGAATTCCTCAGGAATACCGGCCCCGTAATCCGTAACCCTGATGATGACCTTGTCGTCGTCGCTGTCCACAGAGACGTCAACGTTACCGCCGGTTTTTGAGAATTTGGCAGCATTGGACAACAGGTTATTCAGAACCTGC
>JAJFID010000090.1 GCA_021775325.1 Rhodospirillales bacterium | reverse complement strand
CTGCCAGCAGCGCACCATGGCCTTCCGCATCCGTAGGCATAACTTTCTTTTTCTTCGCCGGCTGTGCACTCGCAGATGGCTTGGGAGATTGTGCAGGCGTCGGAACAACAGCAGCAGGTTTTACTCTCTGCGGTTCAGGCGTTGGGGTGGGTCGGGGAGCAGCAGAAGATGGTTCAACCGATTTCGGTCGAGCAGCCGATTCCGGTTTTTCGGCTGAATCGGGCAGGACCGGTGCCGCTTTTTCAGTGGGTGGTGGGGTTCCAGGCTCCATATCTGGCAGGATCGGAGCTGCCTTTTCAATGGGCGGGCGTGGTCTTGGCTCCATGTCCGGCAATATAGGGGCCGCATTTTCAATAGGCGGCCGGACGCGTTTTCCCTGCGCACCAGGATTCTGCGTCTTGGGTGGCTCGGTTTTCTTGTAACCACCCTTGGTGGGCTCGAACAGCTCCATGGCGTCCGTTTTAGGATTGTAGACTTGTTCTGCCATGATTTTTGTACCCTGAAGCCATATTCCAGCGCGCACCCGATTTCGAGTCGCATACTATAGCATGTCAATAGTTTTGCGTTGGTTAATTTCACTCTTGTTCAAAGCGTTGACACTATTACCTTTGCTGCATAGGGTGCCGTCGCACGCCGAAATTTTACACGAATACCTGAGGTTCTCATGACTGTTATTGTCCGGTTCGCACCGAGCCCAACAGGCCTTTTGCACATCGGCAATATTCGTATGGCATTGGTCAACTGGTTGTATGCTCGAAAGTCATCCGGACATGTGATCCTTCGTTTGGACGACACAGATCAGGAGCGATCCACTGACGCGTTTGCAAATGCCATTCAGGAAGATCTGAAGTGGTTGGGTTTGTCCTGGGATCAACTGGAAAAACAATCCAATCGACTGGCTGATTACGATGCAGCGTTTCAACGTTTGAAATCCGATGGCCGGGTCTATCCGTGTTTTGAGACCTCCGAGGACCTGGAGTACAAACGACGTCGCGCAATGCGATCAGGCAAGCCACCCATTTATGATCGTGCATCCCTGAAATTGTCTGAAGATCAAATTGAGGGGAAACTCGCAGCAGGCGAAGCGCCGCACTGGCGTTTCAAACTCAATCATTCAGAAATTGCCTTTGATGATCTGGTCCGCGGTCATGTGTCATTCGATGGCAACAACCTTTCTGACCCGGTTCTGGTTCGCGCAGACGGCACCTATTTGTATATGATGCCGTCAACTGTGGACGATATTGATATGGCGGTAAGCCACGTCATTCGGGGCGAAGATCACGTAACGAATTCAGCCATTCAAATTCAACTCTTTGAAGCCCTGGGTGCCGAAGCGCCAGCCTTTGCACATTTGTCGCTTTTGACAGATGTTGCGGGCGGAGGGTTGTCAAAACGACTGGGTTCCATGAGCCTGCAACAGATGCGACGTGACGGTATTGAGCCCATGTCCATCAATAGTTTGCTGGCGCATCTTGGCACGTCTGATGATATCGCGCCCTGTCATCAGCTGCAGGAACTCATCGACAGCTTTGACATTTCGCATTTCGGGCGAGCGGCAGCAAAATTTGACCCCGACCGATTATGGTCCCTCAATGCCAGTTTACTCCATGAAACGCCTTATGATGCCGTTGGAGAGCGATTGAAGGGTTTGGAACTATCGCAGGCCAATGAGGCTTTCTGGGACGCAATTCGCCCGAATCTGCGGCGACTGGAAGACGCCCGTATCTGGCATGCAGTCTGTTTTTCTGACATTTGTCCCAGTATTGCGGATAATGACAGAGAGTTTATGGCAACGGCGAAATCTCTTTTGCCCGGGGAACCGTGGGACGATACCACGTGGGCCACGTGGACCGGGGCCGTAAAAGAGGAAACAGGCAGAAAAGGGAAATCATTGTTTCTGCCGCTTCGTCTCGCCCTGACCGGGCTTGATCACGGACCGGAACTAAAACAGCTATTGCCCTTGATTGGGCGGGAATTCACGCAAAATCGCCTTTCCGGAAATCCTTCATGACTCTATCAATACACAACACACTTCACCGCACGAAGGAAGTTTTTGATCCCATCTCGGCCGACCACGTGCGTATGTACGTGTGCGGTCCAACGGTTTACGACTACGCCCATATTGGCAATGCGCGCCCTGTCGTCATTTTTGATGTGCTTGCCCGGCTGCTGCGCCACCTGTACCCCAAGGTCACATATGTCAGAAACATCACCGACATTGACGACAAGATAAATGCGGCATCACGTGAGTCCGGTGAAGACATTCGAGCGATCACCGAGCGTACCGCAAAAGTATTTCAGGACGATATGGCGGCACTCGGCGCGTTACCACCGGACATCGAACCCCGTTGTACGGATCACGTGACCCAGATGATCACCATGACCGAGCAGCTTATTAGTAGCGGGAACGCTTACGAAGCGGACGGCCACGTCATGTTCCATGTGCCAAGCATGGCAGAATACGGTCAGTTGTCCCGACATAGCCGGGACGAATTGATCGCTGGCGCGCGTATTGATGTTGCGCCCTATAAGAAGGACCCGGCTGACTTTGTACTTTGGAAGCCGTCAGATGACCTGACCCCGGGCTGGGAAAGCCCATGGGGACGCGGGCGCCCCGGTTGGCATATCGAGTGCTCCGCCATGGCGCAGACTTATCTGGGAGACGAGTTCGACATACACGGTGGCGGCCAGGACCTTATATTCCCCCATCATGAAAACGAACTGGCGCAAAGTCGATGCGCCAATCATACCAACGGCATGGCCAGGTACTGGATGCACAATGGTTATCTGATGGCTGAGGGTGAGAAGATGTCCAAAAGTCTGGGCAATTTCTATACGGTCCATGACCTGCTTGACGAATTTCCCGGTGAAGCCATCCGACTTGTGTTACTGCAGACGCACTACAGGCAGCCTCTTGATTTTACAAAGGAAGGTATTGCGGAGGCCCGTAGAACACTCGACAAATGGTACCGGTTCAATGATGGCAACCAATCGGCGTCCGATGCCATCCCGGACGGCATCATCAGTGCTTTGTCGGATGATCTGAATACGCCAAAAGCGATTGCGGAATTACATCGACTGACGGCTGACCCGTCCGAGGAATCCAAAGCGGCATTCCTTGCTGGTGCACAGTTCCTTGGCCTTATGCAGCAGGAATTGGATGACTGGTTTCGCTGGAGCCCGGCAGGCGCGACCGAGATCGATGAAGCCGTTGTTGATGCCCTTATTGCGGAACGCACCGAAGCCCGGCTCGGCAAGAATTTCGCCCGGAGTGACGAGATCCGGGACGAATTGGCCGCACAAGGAATCGTGTTGGAAGATTCTGTCGACGGGACCACGTGGAAACGCGGATAGCACTCGCAGTCATTGGTCCCATATTGGTGTCACTGGTGATTGGAAAACCTTTGTTTCAGGCATGCCGAAACCCTCTTCTGTTGCTCTCAACCCTTGATCCAAAAGCAGAGTCGTGATTGCCTGATAACAGGAACTGTCAGCACGTGGGGGAGATCAGTTACCGTGAGCGATCCTGTTGCCAAAGCCATTGAAGTGTTAAACGATGCGCTGAGCAGAGACCCTGAGGCAGTAACTGATCTGGTTAATATGCGAGTCGCCTGTAACAAGGCACTGTCGGATCATTCGACCATTCACACGACAGTCATTGAGGGAGTATTTCGTGTCGGCGTCCTTGGGTTGCTGAATGGCGCGCTGGGCGATTCACCCACAGGCGTTATCGGTGCAGAAGGGCAGATGAATGACGCAGGTAAGTTCTTGAGAATTCGGCGATTCGTTGACTTGCGCCTGAGCAAGGTGGACGTTCTAACCTGATCAAAATATTGCAATATTTGCGCTTTTCCATACTCAGAAAAATACTATACCTTGATAGCCTCGTGGGAACCACCATATGAGTACTAACAATGGTCGCCGTACAACGACCGTTCACACATCTGCAGGGCTTCGGAAGGCGGCCAATTCAATGGCGTCCACCAAACAAGCATCGCGAATAGTAACTGATCGCACGGACCAGGATCTGTCGTCGTACAAAATGGCACTGGAAACACTCTCCAGTGCAATACTGCATGTTCACCCTGTCTTTGATTCCAACGAAACCGTATCAAACTACGTTTGCGCGCCGCTGAACTCATCTGCCATGGACTTGCTTCCCGTGTTCAACGGGATGAGCGGTGCAATATCCGTTGCGCAGGCGTTTTCACCAACTGTCTACAATACAATCGCGACATTATTATCCGATGCGGCAGCCACCGGGGACCGCGTTTCAACAACGGTGGACATCGAAAACAAAGTCGGCCTATCTCGCTACGGGGTTGAGGCGATTCCGGTCATGGCTGACAGTATAATCCTTGAATTCGAAGAATCGCACTCCGGACCGGTGACCGATGAAGCCCTGCGACAGCAGGATGAGACGAAGGCAATACTTTCCGAAATAAGCCATTCGTTGCGCACGCCCCTCAATACCATCATTGGATTTGCCCAAATGATGGAAGAAGAGCTTCTCGGCCCAATAGGATCGCCCCAGTATCGTGAGTACGCCACAATGATCGGTCGATCAGGCAAGGGGATTCTGGATCAATTCGATGAGCATGTTTCCAGAGAACGTCTCACTGGCCTCAGAAACGCAGAGGATTACGAGCACATCATCGAACTTGCTCCGGATATGATCTGCATTTGCCGGGATGGCATCATTCATAAAATGAATGCCGCAGGCGTTGCCATGCTCGGTATGTGGGACACGGAAACTATCGTTGGACGACCATTCATTGACTTCGTACATGCTGATTACAAAGAGCTAATGAACGACAATATGGCCGTCTTGGTTGAAGAAAATCAGGCCGTCCCCATGAAACTGACAATGGGTGATGGTCGACACGTGGATATCGAAGTCAGCGCACTCCCACATTCCGGTAGCGGGAACGAGGCTGCAGTAATCTTCACAGCACGCGATGTCACTGAAAGACAGCGGGCGCAAAAAAGGATTGTCGATCGCGAAGAGCAGATACGGAAGACCATGGATACGGTCGCCGACGGCATTGTAGTGATGGACACCAGAGGGAATATCGAACTCATGAACGCGGCCGGAGAGAGAATTTTCGGTTATTCTGCGGGCGAAATGACAGGCGCTGATATCGGCCCAATGCTTGGGCAATCGAAACATGTTGAGAACGGAGGTGTTGCGGATTTCATTGTGTCCATGGATATGAAAGAGGGCGCTTCTGGAAGAGGGGAAATGCGGGAGTTCGAGGGACACAAGAAAGATGGTTCTGTTTTTCCGCTTGAGATCACAATCAACGAAATGGTTGTCGGTGCTCGAAAACTCTATATCGGATCGTTTCGTGACATTTCGGACCGCAAGGAAAGAGAACGGCAACTCAGACGGTTGGCGACCCGCGACCCATTGACTGGTCTGCCCAATCGCTATCTTTTTGAGCAAAGTCTGGACGAAGCCATTGAAAATACACAGTCAACCGGAGGCCGCTTTGCGATCCTCAACATTGATTTGAATGCATTCAAGAATATCAACGAAGCCCTGGGGCATGTATTTGGCGACAAGGTGATCAAGGCCGTAGGCGACCGACTTCAGGAATGTCTTGGCGGCACCGGCATGGTGTCGCACCTGGGTAGCGATGATTTTCACGTCATCGTTACCAGTAACCCGGACACAGCCACTTTGGAAGCAATGGCAAGCCACATTTGTAGTGAAATTGCCAAGCCGCTGCATGTCGATGATAATGAAGTATATACGTCGTGCACAATCGGCATTTGCATGTACCCGGACAATGCCATCGACCGTGTCGAAATCATGCAACATGCGGACACGGCAATGCACCACGGGAAAATCTCGGACCCGGGCGGCTATGTATTTTATGCTGATCACCTGAGCGCCCAGGTTCATCGGAACCTGAATATTGATCGCAATCTCCGACGTGCCATTGAGCGAAACGAGCTAAAGTTACTCTACCAACCGAAAATCGACCTGCAGACAAGAAAAATTATTGGATGCGAAGCGTTGATTCGCTGGGAGAGTGCGGAGCTGGGGTTTGTACCACCAGATGAATTTATCATTGTTGCAGAGCGGTCCGGGCTCATTATAGATATTGGCAACTGGGTTCTCGACGAGGCTTGTCGGCAAGGCAGGGAATGGATGGATGCAGGCCTTCCGCCGATTCATGTCGCCGTCAACCTCTCCGCTGTTCAGTTCCTGCAGGGCGATCTTGATGAACGGATCACTGAGGCAGTTACGACATCGGGTTTCGACCCCCATCTGCTTGACCTGGAACTCACTGAAACAATGCTCGCCGAAAATCCCGAACAAACGATCAAGACCCTCAATATGATGAAAGAGCAGGGCATGTCAGTGTCCATGGACGATTTCGGCACAGG
>JAJFID010000089.1 GCA_021775325.1 Rhodospirillales bacterium | reverse complement strand
CTGTGGTGGAAGACGGCGACCTGAAGGGTTTGATCAGTATTGGCGATATCGTCAAAAATCAACTCGATGAAGCCCAACTGGAAATAGACACCATGCGGGATTTTGCCCGCACGCACTGACCGGTACCAATCGGACAAATGGCGCGACTATTCTTCAGCGAGCTGCGCCTTGAGCTGACGCGCGGCGAGGGCAAATCCGCCATCCCCACCGTCGATGAAGTGCACATGTTCGCTGTCGGTCAGATTAAAAACCAGACAGGTCATAAGGGCGCTGTCTGCCTCGTGCAGGCCGTAGGCGACCAATCGTTGCTCCCGGAATCCGGCCAGCACCCGATCAAAGGCGGCAACTTCGTCTACGGTACAATCCAGGACCATACGGAGGGTGTCATCGAAACGTCTGAAGTCTGAATTCTGCTGGAGTTCTTTGCGGTATACCGGCGCATTATAGCCGCCGGCCTTCAGGTTGAAGACGTTCAACACCCACTGCAGCAGACTTTCAGCGTACAGGGCCATTAACCGTCTTGTGTACCCGCCGGTGCCCTGTGTGGCCCGGGCTTCCGCCTTCAGACCTCGCGGCGGCCACCGGAATGTCATGTTGTTGTCTTTGACGGGGCGGTTTTCCTGTGGATCATATCCCAGTGCATCGGTCAGTCCGGCGATAACCTTTTTGTAGGTGCCTGCGGCTTCGTGGGAATCGCTGGACAGGGCCTGCACCAGCATACTCAGCATCACGCCGCGTTTGGCCGCCAGTGGTTCCCAACGACAGGACAGACCCTCCAGGTCGGGTTCCTCCTCTCCAGGGTCTTCACCAAGCACATACCCTTTGGTGCCGTCATCCTGTTTGATCAGTTTGTCGACCAGACCGACGCCACCGCCAGAGAACACAGCCAGGAAATTACCGGGGCTGAGGCGGAACTTGGCGACCAGCACATCAATATCACCACCGCGAACCTGAACCACGGGCACAGTGCCCACACGCAGGGAAAGGCCAAACCCGGTCTGTGCCAGATTGCGGGTTTTCAACAGGGCTTCGCGAACACGCGGCAGGGTGTCCGGTGGCACCATGAGTGTTGCACCATCACCGCCAAACACGTAGGGAATCTCGTGACCTCTGGTAACATTCAGGACGGCGGTAATGCACGCCGCCCCGACCATATTGACGTCCTTGTAGCGACCTTCCTTGATGGCGTCCGTGGAGCCTTTGATATCGGCAATAACCACATGCCAGTCATCCGGTGCGGGCGTGTATCGGCTCAGGTCCGAAACACCGGAAAAGTCATCAAAACTTTCCAGATCCGCGTAGAACGGGTGGCCTGATTGCTGGCGTCTGTTGGTCTCGGTCATGGTTCCACCGTTGCCAAACTCTTTTGCCGAAGGTCACTGGACCGGACTGGTCTATGGGGACACCAGATCAGCGATCTGATGATCAATAACCTCAAGCATGCGTTGTCGGTCCATGGTGCCATAGTGACCGGGATAAACGCAACGTACCGGCAGGTCGCGCATACGCCTGAGGCTGGCGCAGTATGTTACCGGATCATCCGGTGGCCAGGACGGACCGTGATCACCATCGTACAGCATATCACTGGTGAACAGGCTGCCGGTTGCGGCTTCCCAGATTGCAAGCCCGCCCGCTGACCGACCGGGCACGTGCAGGACTTCCAGAGTGCGGTCGCCCAGATCAAAGCTGTTGCCATGTTCGACGAGGTGCGTCGGCGTGGCCGGGGCGAAAGTATAGTCCGCAACGTCGTACCCCGCCCACGGCAATGACCATAGTGTCCCGTCATTCAGATATGTGCTAACGCTCGACTGTTCGGATTTCGGATTTTCCAGATCGGGTGCGTCGAGAGGATGACATGCCCGGTCAGGGAAACAGTGCCAGCCACCGGCATGATCATAATAGCTGTTGAGCGCAACAGCCGTCACCGGTTTGCCGGCGATGGCGCTGATCAGCGGGTAGGGATCGACGATGCCACTGCCCGTATCCACGGCCAGATCACGGTCTTGCCCGCGCACCAGCCAGATGTCACCAACCGCATATGTGTCGATATGGATTTCGCGCAGGCGAATGATGTTGTTGTCGCAGGCTTCCGCCGCAAACCAGACTTCGGCAACCGGCTTGTCTCGGTCATGATCACCTTCTGTGGACACGGTGCCTCCTCACTTGTCTAACCATCCTCAAAAAACACCCTGTCGTGTTTGAGCGGGTTATCCCGGTCGATTTCTACGTCCAGCTCGCGGGCATAGCGGTGCCCCGAATACACGGCTGCGGCAATGATGGCCGGTGCTTCGCAGTCACCAATTCGTTTCAGGGTTTTGGGCGCGCCGTCTGCCCCCGCACCTTTCTTTTTCGTCAGCGACTGATAAAGATCATCGTGGGGTGTGCGTGCAGTCACTAGAACCAGCGCCTCGGCTTCAACGGATCGCTCCCGGCCCGTATAGCCGCAACTCAACGTTGCCCGTTCACCGTCAAATGCTGACAGATTGTGAGCCGCAATCACGTCCACACCCATGTCCATGAGTCTGGTCCGCGACCGCCAGCGGTCATAGGTGAAACCACCCCAGGCAGACAGGCTGTCTTCCGGCGTCACAATGGTCACGTCTGCACCGCTTGATTTGATGATTTCCGCCATGACCGCTGCCATGTAGTAGTGATCGTCGTCAAAGATGACGGTGGGACCGGAGGGAATGCGCCCGGCCATGATATCATCGGGCGTATAGATCCGGTCCACTGGCCCAAGCTGTGCAATTCCCGACCTGTTGCTGGTGCCGAAACCATCCATCCGCCAGTGGCTGCCGGTGGCCGTTACCACGTGATCTGCGCCCACATCAAGAACGTCACCGGCGCTCAGGTCGCTTTCGCGAAAGATTTCCACGTTGTCCAGTTTTTCAAGCTGCTGGACCCGGTAATCCCGCACCCGGGCCCATTCGCTCAGGCCCGGCAGTTTTGATTCCTTTGTCACCCGGCCCCCCAGGTCGCGGGTCGCTTCCGCCAGCATGACGTCGTAGCCGCGCACCCCCAGCGCCCGGGCCGCTTCCAGTCCGGCCGGTCCGGCACCAACCACCAGGACACGTGATTCCGAGCCTTTTGTATTCATGGTTTCCGGGTGCCAGCCGCGCCGCCACTCCTCACTCATGGTCGGGTTCTGGGTGCAGCGAATGGGAACCCCCTTGCCGTCACCCATGTAACAGACGTTGCAGCCGATGCATTCGCGGATATCTTCTGGCCGACCTTCTTCGATCTTGCGGGGCAGGAAGGGATCTGCAATGGACGGTCGGGCGGCACCAACAAAATCCATTACGCCGCGCTTGATCTGGCTGACCATGGTATCAGGCGAGGTGAACCGGCCAACGCTGACCACGGGCTTGCTGGTGATGGATTTGATATAGGATATGTAAGGCTCCAGTGAGCCCTCCTGCACAAATCGCGACACGCCCATTTCCAGGGAATAGTCATTGATATTGATATCCCAGAGATCAGGCAGTTCGCCCAAAATCTCGAACATTTCGCGGGTTTCGCCGGGCATGGGATTGCCATCGCCCATACCGCGCTCACCGTTAACCTCCGCAGAAAACCGCACAGCGACCGCCATGGTATCGCCCACCGCGTCTTTGGTGTCTTCAATGATCTCGCGCACCAGCCGCACGCGGTTCTCGACGGACCCACCGTACTCGTCACTGCGGGTGTTGAGCGTTGCCGACATGAACTGGGACAACAGATAGTCGTGCGTGGCATATACATAGACCAGATCAAATCCGGCTTCCTTGGCACGCAGGGCCGCGTTGCGGTGCCAGCGCCGGGTGTCACGGATATCGGCTTTGTCCATGGCCCGGCACTGAAAGGGATTGCCGTCCGTATTGGGCATGCTGACCACACCCATGGCCACTTCACGGGTTGTCAGATTGGGTGTGCGGGCGCCACCGAGGCAAAGCTCGACGCCCGCCAATGCACCGTGAGCATGAACTCTTTCGGTCATCAGGCCATGGGCCCTGATATCGCCCTTGTCCCATAAAGACGCGCACAGATAGGGTGCATCGTCAGAGGAGGGGTGAACGGAACAATATTCCGTATTCACAACCGCCCAGCCACCCTCGGCCTTGACTTCGCGCAGACCGGCCAGCGTTCGCGGTCGTGCCGCACCACTGCCCGTACAGTGCGGTACCTGGTAGAACCGGTTTTTGGCGGTAACGGGGCCGATTTTCAGAGGCTCAAACAGTATGTCATAACGAGGATCACGCGCCATCAGGGATCTCCGGCGAGGTTAGAAATTCGATTGCGGATTATGGTCGGCCATGACGGGATGGTACGCTGTGCCGATCCGGTCCGTCCAGCCTGTGTCGAGTCAGGGGCAGACATGGAGCAGGTCCCTGGTACGATTCGACATCCATCCATTGGTAAAAGTCGAGAGTTCACAGTATCCCTTGTTGCCTGACAACAGGAACCTGCGGCTGCATCGTGGTTGACAGATATTGAATTTGAATAATATATATCTAGATATATATCTGGAGATGTTAATTGATGGCAGATGATTTTCTT
>JAJFID010000088.1 GCA_021775325.1 Rhodospirillales bacterium | reverse complement strand
CCGCCCAACTGACCGGTAACAGCAGCACCATCTTCAGAGGCATCCGCCGTCAGGTTATCGGTGGCAACAGGACCGTCATTGGAACCCGTTACCGTAACCGTGACTTCCGCCGTGTCCGTGCCGCCCTGGCCGTCGTCCACTTCATAGGTGAACGTGACATCTCGGGTTTCACCAACACCCAGGTCCTGGAAGTCGGAACCCGGATCGAAGCTGTAGGAACCGTCGGCACTGACGGTGACACTGCCTTCGGCAGGACCGGAGTCCAGTGAGAAGGTGAGATTATCACCATCGATGTCCGTGCCACCCAACTGACCGGTGACAGCAGCACCATCTTCAGAGGCATCCGCCGTCAGGTTGTCGGTCGCAACAGGACCGTCATTGGAACCCGTTACCGTAACCGTGGCTTCCGCTGTATCCGTGCCACCCTGGCCGTCGTCCACTTCGTAGGTGAACGTCACATCTCTGGATTCGCCAACACCCAGGTCCTGGAAGTCGGAACCCGGATCACAGCTGTAGTAACCGTCCGCACTGACGGTGACACTGCCTTCGGCAGGACCACTGTCCAGGCTGAAGGTGAGATTATCACCATCGATGTCTGTACCGCCCAACTGACCGGTAACAGCGCCACCGTCTTCGGTGGCATCGTTGGTAATGCCATCAACGGCAACAGGCGTATCGTTCTCAGGATCAACTGTAAGGGAAACCGTCGCTGTTGAGGTCTCGCCATCAGGGTCCGTGATTTCATACGTAAATGAATCCGTACCATTGTAATTGGCATCCGGCGTGTAGGTAATCGCACCGGTCTCCGGATCGATAGATACCGTGCCGTGTTCCGGCTGCGTCTCGATGCCGGTAACTGTCAGGGTATCACCGTCAACATCCGTATCGTTCGCCAGAACATCTATCGTGACTGAACCATCTTCACCAACGGAGTCCACATCATCAACCGCGACAGGTGCTGCATTCATATCGACAACGTCAACATTGAACCAGTTCAGGGACGTGCCACCATCCGTAGACGTCGCCAGAACTGTCAAAGTGAAATCACTGGCGTCATCGGTCGGTGGTGTAATCGTCAATTCATTCAAATCGGCCTGGGTTAGCGTCCATGTACCATCGCCGTTATCCACACCGGCGCTCAACTCGGCCCCTTCCGGAACACCTGCAATGACGACCTCTGCGACGGTCTCAACCGCACCATCGTCCATTTCGACGGTTAAAGCATCCAACGAGATCGACGTATTTTCTCCTCCGGAGACATTCTCCACACCAATTTCGGGGGCGTCTGCAACCGGCCGGACCGTCACACCCAGTACCTGAGTTGACGTAGAGGCCGTATCGCCCTCAACACCGTCACCCAGATTCTCGGTGGCCGTCGCCTGTACAGACAGGTTAACGTCGCCGAAGAAGTCCCGTGGACCGGAGAACGTCAGGCCTTCCAGTTCATCGCCGGACAGAGTCCAGGTGCCATCGCCATTGTCGATACCGGCCGACAACTCGGCACCTTCAGGCACGCCGCCAATAGTAACAGAAAGGGATTCGTATCCGCTGTCTGCAACGCCGTCACCGTCTGTGTCCTGAGTGAAGACATCATTAAGGGCCGCATCAATATTCAATTCAATGGGCTGATCTTCGTTTCCAACCTGTGGTGCCACGTTCAATGACGGAACCTGAGCCACCAGAGGCTCACCATCATAACTACCTGTAACTGTAACCGTTGCAGTCGCCGTACTGGTTTCACCGGATTCATCCGCAATCGTATAGGTGATCGGAACGGTCTGAATATCACCAACATCAAGATTCTGGGCGCTTTCACCAGGGGTATACGTGATGGAGCCGTCTGCATTCACCGTCAACGTGCCATCATAGCCGGCAGGCAACTCGGCGCTGACAACCGTCAGGTTATCGCCAACATCGACGTCCGAATCGTTATCCAGAACATTAAAGGTAATACCTGTGTCTTCATCGGTAACAGCCGTGTCATCGGACGCAACAGGGCCATCATTGGTACCGGTCACGGTAATTGTGCCGGTCTGCTCGGTAACACCACCCTGACCGTCGTCCACCTGATAGGTAAACGATACTTCTGTCGTATCGCCTTCTGCGAGATCCTGGAATCCGTCACCCGGATCATAGGTGTAGGAACCATCAGCATTAATGGTCAGGCCAGGTGTTTCACCAACGATGGCGTAGGTAAGGGAATCGCCCTCCACGTCTGTCGCTTCAAGATTCCCGGATACAGCACCACCATCTTCGGTTGCGTCAATATCGGCCGCCACAGCGACAGGGCCATCATTGGAGCCCGTTACCGTAACTGTTGCCGTAGCCTCAGAGGTGCCACCCTGACCATCAGAAATCGTATAGGTTATCTCGATTGGGTCAGAAGTTTCGCCGGCCTGTAGTGAATCAAACGCCTCACCCGGGGTGAACGAGATCGAGCCATCGTCATTGACAACAACAACGCCATCAACACCTTCCGGCAACGTCGCGCCGGTAACTGACAGAGTACCTCCATCAACATCGGCGTCATTGTCCAGCACACTGATCGTAACGCTGGAGTCTTCGCCCGTTGTCGCACTGTCGTCTGCGGCAACCGGACCATCATTGGTACCCGTCACCGTAACCGTTGCCGTTGCCGTATCCGTTGCGCCTTCATCATTCGTGACGGTGTACGTAATTTCGACTTGCTGTGTTTCACCTGGTGCCAGCGCATCCATATCGTCGCCCGGCGTGAACGAAACTGTTCCGTCCTCATTAACAACGACGGAACCAACGCCATCGCCGCCTGTGACAACTGCACCGGTAACAGACAGATCACCTGCGTCCAGATTCAGATCATTATCCAGCACATCAATCGTGACGGACGTATCCTCGGTGGTTTCAGCCGTGTCGGCAGACGCAACGATACCATCAGTAGAACCGGTCACGGTAACTGTAGCCGTAGCTTCAGATGTACCACCCTCGCCGTCAGAAATCGTGTACGTGATTTCTACAGTGTCCGTCTCACCGTCACCCAGAGATTCGAATTCAGAACCCGGCGTAAATGAAATGGAGCCGTCTTCATTGATCACAACCGAGCCAACAGCTTCACCACCGGCAACCGTAGCACTCGTAACACTCAGCGTGTCACTTGCGTCCACGTCGGAATCATTGCCAAGAACGTCAATTGTCACGCCGGAATCGACACTGGTCGCTGCTGCATCGTTGGTTGCAACCGGACCGTCATTCGTGCCGGTAACCGTAATTGTTCCTGTCTGATCAGTTACGCCACCATTGCCATCATCCACCTGATAGGTGAACTCAATGGTTTCCGTCTCGCCATCAGCAAGCTCCTGGAATCCGTCAGCCGGATCATAGGTGTAGGAACCATCGGCATTGATGGTCAGTCCGGGGATAGAATCGCCGGTCTGTGAATAGGAAAGGTTGTCACCCTCGGCATCAGTAGCATCCAGATTACCCGATACAGCACCGCCGTCTTCTGTCGCGGCGACCAACTCTACCTCGGCAACAGGGCCATCATTTGTCCCCGTTACCGTCACGGTTGCCGTTGCAGTCGATGTGCCGCCCTGGCCATCAGAAATTGTGTAGGAAATTTCAACGTCCTGGGTATCGCCATCACCCAGCGCGTCAAACCCGTCTCCGGGTGTAAATGAGATCGTCCCATCCGGGTTAACAGCGACTTCACCATCGATACCTTCAGGTAACGTGACGGCAGTTACGCTGAGGCCATCGCCATCCGCATCACTATCATTGTCGAGCACATCAATGGTAACGCTTTCGTCTTCTGTCGTCGCCGCCGTATCATCAAGGGCTTCCGGACCGGTATTTACAGGATCGGGCTCGGGCTCGGGTTCAGGCTCAGGCTCCGGAATAACGGGCTCGCCTTGCGCAACATCCGCTGCCACAGCCAATCCTGGCGCAGCAGCCGGCGCACCTTCGTCGCCCGAGTCTTCATCTACGTCGTCTTCAGGCTCGGGCTCGGGCTCATCGTCTGGAGCCGCAGGCGCGTCAATATCTGCCTGTAGCGGACCACCTTGTGGATCGGGGGTAAAGGAACGTGAATCCAATTCCGGCTCCGGATCATCACCACCGGAAACATCACTATCAACGGTCTGGGTTTCAATTCGGTCTGTCTCAAGACCACGTTCGATGAGATCGGACATGGCAATGTCGAGATCATCAACTAATGTGTCTGCTTCTGGTGCCAGGTTTCCGAGGATTTGATTTTCGGTCTGCTGGCTGCCTGTGTGAATGGTTCCCAGTGTTCTGTCTTCGGGTTCCACGTCCACATCGCCAAATATATTCTCACCATCACCGCCGTCATCAGCAGCATCGCCGTCGGTCAGAACAGTAAGATCATCCAGCGTCTGCTGATCATCTTCTTCTTCGTCCTCTTCATCCGGTGCGCCCTGTCCTGGATTCGGTGTTTCTTCAGCCATGTCTCTTGTCCCTTTTTGGGCCTGCCCTGTTAGGTCATGACGTCATGACCCCGCTACACGGGATACCCGGAAAAATTCAGGTGCAGTTAATCAGCACGCACCTTTGATGAGCCAAAAGATAGACACTGGCTTTCCGTATGTCACAAAATTCCGACCGATCATTGGAATAAGGTCATCTGTATGCCCCTAATCCGACGAT
Organism: Rhodospirillales bacterium; assembly: GCA_021775325.1. Classification (GTDB taxonomy): domain Bacteria; phylum Pseudomonadota; class Alphaproteobacteria; order Rhodospirillales; family Casp-alpha2; genus JABJGO01. The sequence continues at coordinate 7,182 of JAJFID010000088.1, read as the reverse complement.
CTCGCATTGCCACATATATGAATGGCGCGGCAATCTGGTTGCGATTATGCTATCCCGGCTCCGGGTATTCCCTCCTCACATGGTCATTCGGTCAAAATATTATGCGTCTCAAGCATCCATACTCAATTCACGAGTCTCACTTCTCGGTTGGTTTTTGTGATAAGATCATTGAAAAAGCAGAGTCCGGCAAACTGATGGAGGGAGCCGTTCGCCATGATCCGAAACGCATTTCCAGGTCTTCGGAAGTGGCATGGTTTAAGAACACAGAGGAATTCGGCTGGTTGTTCGAGCCTGTACAGGCGCTCATGAAATCCGCAAATGACGATTTCTGGGGTTGGCGGATTACGGATGTTGAGTCACTGCAATACACCCGCTATGGGGAAGGTCAGTTTTATGGCTGGCACGCTGACGCGCGACCTGAGCCCTATGAAGAAGGAAAACGGTGGGGCGGACTGGTAAGAAAGCTGAGCATTACAGTGTGTCTGAGTGGACCCGGGGACTATGATGGCGGTGAATTTGCCATTGAACAGACCGGTCCGGTCCCTACTTCTCCAGAACGCCGCATCAAGGAAATAAGTGCCGTGCGAAATCAAGGTTCTGCTGTTATTTTCCCCTCACACCTTCATCATGAAGTTCGGGCCGTCACCAGGGGGGTCAGACGATCTCTGGTTGGCTGGTTTCTGGGGCCACCGTTTGTTTAACGACTATCTATACCAACAACCCTGCCTGCCAGGAAATGCAAGAATTAGGGTGAAATTCAAACAACAAATCCCCACATAGTTAGAGTGGCAATCTTGCCGATTGGAACTGTTATGCGAGATACAAAAAACGTTCTTGATGCAAACAGGCAATTTTATGAAGCCTTTGCCAGAGCAGATTTCCAGGCAATGGAGGATATCTGGTCAACAAATGAAACGATCACATGTATCCACCCCGGCTGGCCGGCATTGAGTTCACGCGATGATGTGCTTTCCAGTTGGCAGAGCATCCTGTCCACACAATCAGTATTCGTCGGCATCTCTGACGAAGAAGCCCATATCTTTGGCGATACTGCCTATGTCATTTGTCGCGAACACCTGGAACCAGGAACTTTAGTTGCAACAAACATCTTCAGCCGTACAGGACAACGTTGGTTGATGGTCCACCATCAGGCCGGGTTAACGTCATCTGAGTCGCAGGACACTTTCCTGAAAGATCACCCGACAATCCAGTAAACTTGCCACACACAGAACTGGCGTTGATTAACCTGAGCAAAGGCCGCTGATCTCTTTTGCCACCAGCGTTTCAAGGCTGCATAAATTTCGATCACGAATCCCCAGGCTTTCAAGGTGTCTGACTGTGTTCATCAGATATTCTGCGTTGGTGCCAAGATGACCAACGGCATGCGCCATCCGTTTCGCAGTTTTCTCCTGGCACAGACCACCCTCATAAAAATGACCCTGACGATCAATCACAAACCCCAGTCCGCGAACCGGGCCACTGGCGGTTCTGACTGTTAGCCACCGGGCAGAATACGTACATGGTTTTGTAATCAGTTCGCGTCTTACGATGGCCTCTACTGCGGCCCGCCTGTGTGGGCAATCTAGTGTCTGCACCAATCCCCGACAGGACCCACCCCTGTCCAGTCCCATCATAAGACCAGGTGTCTGAACCGTTCCCCGGTAGCGCAACATTCGCATGCAGAAAGACCGATGCCATCCATGTACGATTCCGATTTCACTCGACCGCACGTCACACTCGGGATTCCACATCAATGAACCGTACGCAAAAACCCGAATTGGTTCACCCACCGGGATATCTTTGAACAGCGTGTCGACGACCTGCGCATAATCATAGTCATCCATATGTGCTACATCTGGCACAGGCCCGGAATCTTCCAATTTTCGATAAACTTTTAAAATCAGTTCTTCTGTCAACCGCATGAAGGCCGTTTCCTCGCAATTCCTGGCAAATAATAGTACGATAACGCCGCAGTACAACAGGATCAGTACCGCAAACTTTGGCACAGGCAATAAATTGGCTGAAATCGCAGGGACTCAACAACTGGGAATTGCTATCAGCGCGCAACGAGCACTGAACGGGCTCGCACGCCCTGTGATACAGAATACCGTTCTCAGCCCGACATCGGGTACCGGCAATCTAACCACAATCAATTCACCGTCGCGGTTAAGTCTGCCGACCAGTGTTGCAGGTGTCAGTTCCTCTGCCCGACCAGCCGACATCACCATTGAGGATGCAAGGGTGTTAGTCAGCAATGCGCTAAACGCGGCTTATAATATAAGGGACGCTCTGGAATCATTATCTGACATTGTTAATCTTGCGGCTTCCACCAGCCTGACATCGTCTGCATCGGCTGTGGCACCGGATGGAACACGAATCTCCGGTGTCAACATACAGGTGGCCGCAGCACGAATCACGGATGCCATCAACGACCTCGTTGCCAGTACCGCGGTGAATGGGCTCAATCTGATCTCCAGCACGTCGCGGTCAATTCGCGTGCAGACAACCGGGTTTGGCGGACGAATTACGGTAAACCCACAACCGTTGGATATAACCGGCCTCAACATCGCAGAACTGGACACCGTGTATCGTGCTGACGCACAGGATGCAAAGTATCGACTGGACGTTGCAATTTCCACGGCACTGGCGCGAATCGAGGCACTGGAAACACTGGGTCGTTCACTTCAGTTTGATACGGCGACGGGGCGCGGCATATCACGTTCTATTGCATCCGGCGACGGGTTGAGTTCAAGAGGTTTCCTGATTGACGTTCAAGCCTGAACGTCGCCAGAGTTCTATCAGGATGGCATGTCACCACGAATAATGTAGGCTAACGCCTGAACAACCTGTATTGGATCACGGGCGACGGCACTTGCCGCGGCATCCACTTCTTTAAGCGGATGGTCATGTTCCGTCGGATGCAGCGTTATAATCGGTTTACCCAGTGCGGACGCGAAACCAGCATCAAACGCGGCATTCCACTGCTTGTATTTTTCGCCAAAACGCACGACCACGATATCAGCATCGCGTATCAGCGATCCGGTACGGATAGAGTTCAGCGATGCACCTTTCCGGTCGTGCCAGATCTTACTCGCTTCCTCACCAAATATAGCGACGCCACAATCGTCTGAGTCTTCATGAACGGTTATGGGTGCTGTCAGTAAGACCGGCAGCCCTGCCTTTTCCACACCTGCAGAAATTTGTTCCCGCCAATCACTATGGATTTCGCCGGACAGATAAACCCGCCACATTTTTTCAGTCATTTCATTTCCTATGCTCTAAATTTTGAAGCTTTAGGTTTCGCCCAATGCGCAGCATGCGCGAATGAACGCCAATTCCTTATCCACGCTGACTGCATCCGGTTGCGATGAGAACTGAACTGCTACCAGTTTATGTTCCGGGTCAATAAAAAGAAACTGCCCGTGTATTCCAATACACATGTACGGTGATGGATACGCATCCATGACGTAGCATTTGCTGCGATATCGCATGGACCAGTCCGTATAGTCCTCAGCATAGTCGCCCGCCAACCATTGTTCACGAAGGCCGTTTCGGCGAATGTCATCAATCCATTGTGACGGGACGATTTCCTTGCCTGCGTAACTGCCGTTTTCACTCAACAGAAGGCCAAATCGTCCTAGATCTCGCAGGGTCATACACAACCCACCGGCAGCGCGAGGGCAACCGGTATGATCTATTGCCATGTAGGCTTCCGATGCAGCGCCCATGGGGCGCCATATGGCCTCACTGAGAAAGTCAGTATAACGAACACCACAGGCCCGCTCGATCACCCAACCAAGCAGGTCCGTATTTGGCGAGATGTAGCGAAACCGATCACCGTGATTACCATCGCGCTCGGTCATGGATGCCAGAAAGCTTCTGGTATGGAGTTCTGGATCTGCGTCGGCACGGGGATTCCAGCCCGCAGCCTGCCGATATTTGACGATCAATCCTTCCGTTGCAGTGTAATCCTCGTTAAATGCTACCCCTACTGTCATATCCAGCAGGTGCCGCACCGACGCGTCACCATAAGCCGATGCTTTGACCTCCGGTATGTATTCGGCGATCAACGAGTCCGGGTTTAACAGACCTCGTTGAACGAGAATGCCGACCATCATCGCGGTAACTGACTTTGTTACAGAAAACAAAATATGCTGTGTCGCTGGGGTCATGCCGTTTCTGTATTCTTCAACGACAATCCGACCGTTACGCAGAACGAGAAAGCCGTCTGTATCAGTCATCGAGATCATATCAGTGAGGCTGGTTGTCACACCATCGTTTGAGTAAGCAAAATCGAGAGGAATCATCTCACCCTTTGCAAGTGGACGGACCGCATCAAAGTCATGTGGAACGGGTGACGTTGGCATGATTTCACGAACATGCTGCAGCCCCCATTTGTTGTATGGCGATGAACGCCAGTTCTCCAGAGTGACGCGATTTTTTCGTTCGGGCGGAAATCCTTGCATCAAACCATCAACCGGCATCGGACACCTCATCCTTCCGGGGAGAAACCAGGGCGAGTCCGATCATCATCAGGCCAACAGATGCCCATATCCACCAGGAATGGCTCTCCCCGAAGATAATGATGCCCCACACGACGCCAGACACGGTTACGACATAGGCCGTCTGGGCCGCGAAAACTGGTCCTGCTTTTGAGATCAGGAAAACGAATAGTCCGTACGCCACCATACTAATGACAGCCATACCAACAATGGCCCATTCCACGATGCCCCACGGCCAGGCAAAAGGAACAAAGCTACCTGTCGCGAAAACGAATGGGGTCATCATTAGCGTTGCAGCTATGAACATGCCGCATACCAGAGAAAACACATTAAATCCCGGTGGCAGTCGGACAGCGATAATCATGTTTTCGGCGGCATAACATACGGCAGCCAGCAGTGCAGCGAAAATCCAGGGTACAATTTTTGGATCAGGCAAACTTTCTTCGGGTCCGACCAAAAGAACAATAGACGCCATTCCGAACAAAACCCCAAGCGCTCTGATCGGAGAGAAACCCTCTACGCGCATCGCCATGGCAGCCACGAAAGTGAAAATTGGAACAGTCGAAATGGTAATTGACATGACACCCGCAGAAACATGCACTGCGGCATAAAAAAACAAGACCCCGGGTACGGCTGTACCCAATAGACCGCACAGACTGTAAAGAATAACCGTATCGCGATTTACCGGAATTGGCTTTCTAATAACTAATGACAAACCGATCAGGAGCAATCCCCCCAGAAGTGCCTGCCAATAAGCGATACCCATGGGGTTTCCCCCGCCATTAACCGCAATTTTTGCCAAAGAAAATGAAAACCCCCAGACATTTCCCATGAACAGCAACAACAACCACGGCCACCAGCGCATGAGAAACACCCATCGATCAGGCTTTCGTGAGGAAGCGGTTTGTGCAGTTTCAATTACCGACATAATTCGCGCTCTGTCATCCTGACGTGGCGGCGGAAATAACGCCCCGGCACACATAGCACCGAGGCGTTATCAATCTTAATGGCCGTTAGCTGATTATTGGTTCATCTCTGCCCAAAGCAGGTCGAACTCATCAGCACTCAATTACTCGGCAACCGAAATATTCTCGGCAGCAACCTTACCGTTGCGGCCCTCAACCAATTCGAACTGAACTTTCTGCCCTTCGTCCAGGGAACTGAGACCAGCCTTTTCGACGGCAGAAATGTGGACAAATGCATCACCGGAACCATCTTCGGGTTCGATGAAGCCGTATCCCTTCTGGTTATTAAACCATTTGACTGTACCTTTGAGCATACTTCCCTCCTTGGGATGGACTCACACACAAGAGATGCTGACACCATGCCAGACACTAAACCAATCCATGTACATAGGTAAGGAACGAAAGCGCTTCAATCGAATGGCTAAGTCCGCCAACAATACTGGATAGTCCTAGCCCCATTTGTCTTACATGGGGAAGGTTGGAAACCAATCTCGTTTCCAGTGGTTCGATCATAGTGCCAATTGGAAATATAATCCACAATAGAGTGCTAATTCAGAAGGCGAAGCCGGTTCTGAAAAGAAAGCATATCAACTTTGGAGCACAACAAATGAAACTAGCGGGATCATGTCATTGCAAAGCGATAACATTCACTGTCCAGTCGTCACACCCCTATCCGTTCAATATCTGTTACTGTTCAATATGCCGGAAAACACAAGGCGGTGGCGGGTTTGTGGTCAACCTGGGTGCAGACGCCTGTACGCTCGTCATTCAAGGCCAGGACAACGTGTCGGTCTATCGTGCAAAGCTTGATGACGGAGATGACGCGGTCAGTCCAGCGGAACGACGCTTCTGCCGTTTGTGCAGCAGTAGCTTGTGGGTGTGGGATCAAAGATGGCCGGACCTCTTGCACCCGTTTGCATCAGCAATTGATACACCATTGCCTGTGCCGCCTGAACGGACCCACCTGATGCTGTCATCTGCAGCATCTTGGGCTATGCCCATTGTCAAAAGCGGTGATCTGTACTTCGACGAGTATCCGGAAGAGTCTATTGCGCAATGGCATGACCGTCTCGGGCTTACATCATCCTGATCAAAGATTGAGTTCAGGCCTGGTTGATCGCCGCAATGATGATTATCTCCACCAGGTAACCCGTGCCCGCCAGCTTTGTTTGTCCGCACGCACGAGCCGGCGAGTTTCCTGGTGAAACCCAGGCATCCCAGACTTCATTCATCTCGGCATAGTCATTTATGTCTGCCAGCCAGATCACGGCCTGCAAGATATGTGATTTGTCGCTACCCGCTTCTGCCAGCAACCTGTCAATTTTGCCGAGACTGGTTTCCGTTTGCCCGGCAACAGTTTGACCCACGTTTCCGCACTGGCCCGCCAGATACACAGTGTTACTGTGTACCACGGCTTGGCTCATCCGCGCGCCAACGTCAATCCGATCGATGGTCATGTAGGTACTCCTGAAGACGAAAAAGTGAAACTGATTGTTTTATCAGTCGCCTAACACGTTCACCAACGCCATGTACAGATGGCGTCGACTGATTGGTTTACTGATGTAATCGTTCATTCCGGCGTGGAGGCAGACCTTGCGTTGTTCGTGAGCGACATGTGCGCTCAATGCAATGATGGGAAGGTTTCCCAGTTTCGGATTTAGGCGAATGATTCTGGTCGTCTGATACCCGTCCATGCGGGGCATTTCAATATCCAT
>JAJFID010000087.1 GCA_021775325.1 Rhodospirillales bacterium | reverse complement strand
GTGATTATTGTAAGTGTATGTTAGTAGAATTTGATTATGTAGGGGTGGATAAGCCACCAGACTTTGAATTTGTAGGATTAGTTGATGTGAATGATTGGAAACCTAGAGAAACCCTAGAGCAAGCCATAGACCGTAAAAATCAATTCAAAATTAAATACAGAAAATAGAAATGGCATTAGTGTAGTAATAATTCATAATGGTAAATTTTACAGATGCAGAAAAATACTGTCAACTTGTAAAAAATACTCTTGATCAAAAATGGTTAATTGAAAAACGCTCCACCATGACTCCATTTGGTAAAAAAAATATTAAAAAAATTAATACAAAAAATCAGCATCCATTAGCTTTACTGATTCACAATACTGAAAGAACCATAGAATTAGAAAAAATTGAAAAAACTTACAAAATATCTGAAAATATTCTTAGATTATCAAAAATTGGTATCGATATAGAAACACTACAACAACATACTGTTTCAGGATTAGATGAAAAAATTGAATCATTGATGTCAAATGATTTACCTGGAATTGAAAAAACACTATTTGAACTGAGCATGGCAAGTCTTCTTGTACGTCAAAATCATTCAGTTCAATTTTTAAAAACACGTGCAAATTTAGGGAAAAGAACACCAGATTTACTGGTAGATGATAATATTGAATTTGAATGCACAAAAACAGATATGCTAACTGAGATACAAAAACAAAATCAAATTAAATTAGAAGGGATCACAAAGAAAATTCTAACAATATTTAATGAATTTAATTCCTATTGTTTTGTTTTTGTTGAATATGATGATACCCCCAATAGAAAACAAATAGATGAAACACTACGTTGTGTTCGAAAATCTATTATTAATAAAAAATTTGGAAAATTCAATATTATTAATGGAAGTGTCACCATTGAACAAATTTTTACAAATAAAACGGAAGAGTCAAAAATTAATTCAAAAAATACAAATCCACGACATCAAAATCAGGTAGAAATTTTTAATGAAATCTTAGAACTTTTAGATTTGAAGGTAGGTATTAATGCAATTAAAGAAAAACTCTCTAGTAAAACAGATTATGATTTAATACAATACAGAGGGAGTTCAAAACAAGAGGGATTATTTTTAGGTGAATTGCAATATATCGCAATAAAAAGTGGGGAATTTCCCAACAGATTAAGAGGGATTTTAAAAAGAATCAAAGACAAAACAGAACAATTTTCAAAGGATAAGCCAGCATTGATTTGCTTAAACATCTCAAATATCATATCAAAACTAACTCCTGCTGATCACCGATCATTACGTATGGCTATTGACAAAGTATTATCTACAAATCCACATATTTCTTCAATCACAGTAGTATCAGAAGAAATAGTTAAAGCAAATAATCATATGAATTTTCGTCAAAGCGGAGTAATTATTACAAATAATTTTGCAACACATCCATTGCCAAAAAACATGAATTTCATTGGATTGTCAGAGTCAAAATAAATAGAGTCTAAACTCTTTTTACGCAAATTTTGTATAGAATGATCATGAATCAATGTTCAAAGTGCAATAATGAATCAGCAGTAATTCAAAATTGGCTTTGTTGGAATTGTATCAAAATTGCATTATTTGGAGAGAGGGATTGAAAGCCAAAACCAAAGTTAAACGAAGTTTGACTTCTGGAATCAAGAAGGCATTAGGATTAAAAAAATCACCCCCCATACGCAGAGGCTTTTCAGAAGAAACCAAAAAGACCATTCTCAAAATACAGAATTATCGATGTGCTGTGTTTGGATGTAAATTTAGGAATTCATCTTTGTTAGAATTTGATCATATTAATGGAAGAAATAACAATTCATTAAGAAATTGCCAAGTATTATGTCCAACTCATCATCGTCTTAAAACTAAAAGAGAACGTTTAATCATTCAAGCAGAAAAAAGGATTGAAAGTCAGAAGCAAAGAAAGCCAGTTTCAAAACATTCTTCATCAATATCTCGATCACGATATAATAAAAAACCTGTTCGAAAAAAACAAAGAAACAGTTGATCATCAATATGCTTAAGTTCATACATATTTAGAAAAATTATGAATGCATTTGTAAAGAGAAAACTTTCTATTCTAATTACATTAGTGGTACTGATTTTGATTCCTTTCGTAATCTTAGGAATTGTTGATGGTTTTGAATTTGTAAATTTTGAACGCTCTATCCCAATTATTTTTACACAAATCTTATCCTTTCCTATTTTACAAAATACTCTTACACATCTAGGAATAATCTCAATTTCTGTTTTCACTGCTATCGTTTCAATTACGTACCTATTTGAAGTAAAAATTCATGATGAGTTAATTGAAAAAATTGAAAAAAATCGTTTAGGAAAATTCATTATACGTCATATTCTTATTCAGAAGAAAAATGGTTGGCATATTCTATTTGGATATTTTCTAGCTATTTTATGGATTGATTCATTTGTAGTTTATGATTTTTATAATACTCAGAGATTGATGCAGGAAATTACTCTCTACCAATCATATGTAGCTATTCTTCCAAGCATCGCAGCAATTTTATTCATTTCTAGAATTTTATCAAGATTTGAAATCAAAATTATTGGTACAAATCTAGGTGTTTTTATTTTAATTATTTACATTTCTCAATTATTATATCAATCAGTTGCTGTTGGGGCTTTACCGTTTGAACCATTACGTAAGATGGCTTTTGAAACTGAGACAAATGCAGAAGGGGTTTTCATGTTATATGGTTCACTGATAATTATTACAGTGATTACTACATTTGTTGATTGGATTATTATTAGAAAAATCATGAAAAAAGAATGGTAATAACTAAAAAGTCCCAATAACATTTCCAAAATCATCTAAGATTTTTCCATGTGCTATTGATATGGTTTCTTTTTGTGTTGGTTGTATGTTTTTTCTATATTCTTCTTGTTCTATTTCTAATACTCCTTCAAAGGAATCAATATCCATTTTTATTAATTCTCTAAGTTGTTCTGACATACATTTACCATCTTGATTGCATACTTGCTGAAATTTCTCAAAATCCTGTTTGTCTAGCTTTGTGGATACTGTTTTCATGGAATAGATAGGTGATGATAGATCTAAAAGATTTCGGTAAACCCTGAATAGACTAGAGTAGACCGAACTACGGAAAATAATACCAAAAAAAGTTTGACTTATTTACAGAAAATTTGGAAAATCCTTGATTTAATTTGCTAAATTGTGCCTAGAATAAATGATAAAGAGCAAATTTTTGTAATTAAAATTACATACACAATACTATATTCAATAATAATATCATAGAGTATGAGAAAATCTTTTTCTAGAATTTCATTTTTCGTTTTAACTGCATTACTAATTGGTGGATCTACAAATTTTATGGTACAGGACGCATATTCATTAGTTACCACCGTTACAATAACTGAACCTGTAGCTGGAACATCCTTTGGTGCTAATTTCTCAATTGATTATACTGTAGCTGATGATGGTGCAAATTCTGCCACTGCGGGATCAATTACCTTTACTAGAACAGGAGGAACTGCTGATGCAGGTACTCATGTCTATACAATGGCAGTTCCTGCAGATACTTCGACTGGAGCTCATAGTATTACTAGAGCAACTTTAGAGGCTGATGTTGGTTTTGATGCTCTTGTAGATGGGTCAGAATACACTATTGTTGTTTCAATTACAGATACTGGTGCATTTTCAGATACTGAACTTATAGTTACTGCTGATTTTACAGAGCCTTCATTTACTGCAGCATATACTACTGCAACTACTATTACATTGACTTGGAATGAAAATGTTGATAGTGTTATAGATACTGCAACAGCTGGTAATCCATTTATTCTTGGTGGTACAGCTTTAACTGTTGCTAGTACTACAGCTTTAGATGGTACAGGAAATACCCAGGTGCTTACTTTATCCGGTCCCATTCCAAATGGTTCTACTATTGATGTAAGTTATGATACTGATGCAGGTAATGGAGATATTGAAGATACAGCTGACACTGATCCTAATGCTGCACCTGATAGAAATAACATCAATGTTACAGGAATTCCTGCCGCCGCAGCAGCACCAGCATCTAATTCTGGAGGCGGTTCTGGTTGTGATGATTGTGAGGCACCAACATTAGGTGTTGACAAAAGAGGAACACAACTTGTCTCAAATGGATTCACATACAATGGACATTCAGTTAATGCAGAGAGATTCTTCACACCATATCCACTAATTACGGCAAATGTAGGAAAAACAAACATTGCTGAATTCAAATTATATGAGAATGAAGGCGTATCAAATATTCGTCACTTTACACTAGCATTTGGAATGGATAAAGGGGACATAATTTCTGACAGTAAAGCAAAGATTGAACTTGACATTGATCATGAGGGAACAGAAACTGTTACAGTCACTGATCCTGAAAATGTATTAGATAATATCAAAGTCACAACAAGTACTGTATCATGCTCAGATGAATCATTTTTGGAATGTTTAGGAATTTCAATTCAACACAGATTCCGAGCACCATTAGACTTTAACATTGTTGGCACTGACGTATGGGATTCAAAGAGAAATGCATGGCAAAATACTTTCAATCACGGAATTGAAGTTGTTGGAGAATCACTAAATCCTGCAAAAGAATATGATGGAATTAACAAAGGTCACATTTACCATTTAACTGAAACCAGCAAAACTACTGCAATTGATGAGTTTGGAAATTCATGGTCATTTAACTATGGTTTATGGAATATGGATTACATTGATAACAAAAATACCCCAGTCACTTTAGTTTTGAAAAAGATAATTCCTACAGTTGACGGATTTGCAGGATCTGATCAATTTGGAACAATGTACTATCTAACTCAAACTAGTGAGATTACTGCAGTTGATATGTTTGATAATGCATGGTCATTAGAGTCTGGTTTGTGGACTATGGATTCAATTTATAGTCAAATGATTCTTGACAGTACTCCAATGGCAGGTTATACTCGAGCAGATTCTGAATTTAGCATTTACAAATATGGGCAATCTATATTGGCTGAAAACAAACTAGGTGAAATTTGTTCTAATTGTTTTGATGAGAGATATGGTGAAATTAACAATATCTTTGCATATGACTTTCCGTTGACTGAATAATTCCTTTTAAAATTCTCTCAAATATCATTAATATTCTCAAAATAAATCCCAAAAAAGTTTGACTTATTTACAGAATAATTGTTTTACCCCTACTTCGTGCCTAGAAATACATTTTTCAAATTTTATTCAAAATTTAACATACTCTAAAAATATGACTGGTTGTAAAGTATTAACATCACACTTTGTTATATACTAATATTTTCATAATTTCATATGAAACAGCTATTTCTATTGATGTTGTTATTTATGATGATCTTTCAAGGTATTTTTTTTACTAGCATGAATGTATACGCCGATAATTCATTAGAAAACATTCATCTAATTGGTATAAATGAAAAAAATTCCATTGATATTCGATTCGTAGACGAACTTGATGACGTATCAAAAAAAAATATTAGCATTGATAATATTGCTTTAGTGATTTCTGATGAAGAAATTCAGTTATCAGAGCCTCAATTAAAAATAACTCCTAGCAATAAATATTTCAGAATTTTTAGTGAGCCTGAAGATATCCTAATTCATGGCTATAAAAATTTGAATGATAACAATTACAAAATAAATATACTACATCTCTCTCATGATAATCTAAAAAAATATTCTATCCTTGCTGATATTCACTATGAAGAAAAAGAATATCTGGAAAATGAGAACACTGAAAAAAATAATTCTCTTTTGGATTTAAAAATTACATCATCACATGATTTTAGAACTTTTTGGAAGGATTCATTTAATATTGATATTCAATCTTTTGATGGTAGAATTAACCCAAACCCTAAACAGTCTGATTTTAATGGTCGGATTGATGGTGTAGATGTCATCGTTAATTTATCCTTAGATGATGTTTTAATTTCCACTCTTTCTGGGGTTACCTCAAATAATGGTCATTGGGAAGATGAATTTTACGTTAAAGAAAATATTTCTGCTCCGGGTGAATACACTGTTGATATAACAGCAACATATCTTGAAAGTAATATATCAAAATCTTCTTCTATGTTTGTAATTGCTGATGTTGATACTGGTTCTTCTAGTAGCTCTACTCCTATAGCTAATGCAGGATCTGATTATACAGTAACAATTCCAATTCCTGGTTGTCCATGTGATTTGAATGGATCTGCAAGTAGTGATCCTTCTGGAAGTTCATTAATTTATTTATGGACTCAAAAGTCTGGAACTCCAGTTGTAATTCTTGATGAAAATGCGCAAACAACCACTTTCACATCTGTAGTGTCTGACACATATGTTTTCGAACTTAAAGTTACAAATTCTGATGGTAAAACCGATTCTGATACAGTTGTAATTACATTAACTCTTTAGTAACTTTATCCGAATATTTTAGATCAAAATACGGACAAATAATACCAAAAAAAGTTTGACTTATTTACAGATAAATTCTAGGCATCATATGCGGGGGTCGCCTAGCCTGGTAGGGCGTGAGATTGCTAATTTCATGTTCGCAAGAACTCGTGGGTTCGAATCCCTCTCCCCGCGCCATTAAAACTTAATAGACCGATTCAGCAAGTTTTAACATGGGACGAAGAAAATCACAAAAAATCATTCGTACTGGTCCAAAAAATGCTACAACTGGTATGTGTCCTATTTGTAAAACAATTGGCAAAATTTTCATCCTTGGTTCTCCTGGTGAAGAGAGAGCAAAATGTGAAAAATGTCGTCAGGAATTTGAATTATAGTTCAAAAAACTAACCTGTCCATCAAAACATTTACCCATAACTTTTTAAGACAA
>JAJFID010000086.1 GCA_021775325.1 Rhodospirillales bacterium | reverse complement strand
TAATATCCAGCCACATGGGCAGTCCGTAGGGGATAAAGTCGTCATCCACAGCCAGGCTTCGGCCCGGTGTCAGAGGAAGTCCCTGTGCACCCACCGGATCAGAATCGTCAGATATCCGGAAAAATACGAAGGAAGGGTTTGTATTCATCAACGCCATTGCACCAACCGGATTGGCGTCCATCCATGCCCGGATCGCCTGCATGGACATCTGGTCCTGGGGAATGATGCCCGCTGCGATAAGTTCACGGCCAACGGCCACATATCGCTGGCCATTTCGGCCCGCATAGGCGAGACGAACGATACTGCCATCCGTCATGCGGACCCGGCCAGAACCCTGGATATGCAGGAAGAAAGCGTCAATGTGCGAGTCGACCCACATAACTTCCAATTGCATTCCCGTGAGAGCACCAGCATTGATGTCAGCGCGGGCCGGATAAGGCACAAGGTTCTTGCCCTCAATGCGTCCGGCCAGCGTCTGGCCCGCCATTTCTGTGCGAAACGAACCCAGATCAACAGAGACTATATCGTCAGGCCTTGCATAAATGGGCACATTGTACGCGCCGCCCGGTTGCCAGGAGCCATTGAGTTCCGCCTCGTAGTAGCCGGTAAACAAGCCAACCGGATCATCGTTGCTCCCGACCAGATAGGGGCGCAAGTGGGACTCAAACATATAACGCAGCACATTGTGGTTTGCGCCGACCTTGGTTGACGCTTCCCGGCAGAAATTCGCCCAGTCACCAACGGTGCCAAACGAGTCATGGCTTCCCATTGGCATAAGCGGAGATTTGTTCATGATCGTTTCACAGGAGCGTAGGAAAACGGGCAGGAACCCAGCAAGGTCAGCAGCATGCCAGCCGGGAACCTCTTCAAAAGGAACAAACTTGAGTGTCAATTCATCGCCAGATGTATCCGGCACCGCCGTTGGCGCGCCATCCATGGAATCGACTTGCGGGAAAAGCACCCCGGGTGCACATGCGCTCAGGAAACAGAGCAGCCCGAGAACAACAACTGAAGTGTATGTTCGACTAGTCCAGACTGCGGGTCGCAACCAGTTTCCAGTTCGGGTCTCGTGATTTGGTATCACGGGCAAATGTCCAAAAATCTGTAACAGTGATGATCTTGTTGGGATTACCATCAACCACGTCGCCATTTTCATCGCGTGTGGCATTGACCTGTTCAGTGACAAACTTGACGGTAACAAAGGCCTGGTGCCCCTGCATGTACGCTTCGACCACTTCACTGGATTTTATGTCAACCAGCGTGTCTTCAAGCGTCTCGCCAGCCTGTTCGCGGTCACTGATGGCCTTGGAAAAGTTGCCGAAAACATCGGCATTGAGCAGAGATTTCAACGTCGCCGTATCACCGCCGGCATAGGCGTCCAGGATCATCTCAAAGGCCATATTGGCACCCTCGGCGAACCTTGCAGAACTAAAGTCCGGGTCGGCCTGGGATATCTGACGCAAACCGTCGCTCAGGGGGTCCCCTTGCTGGTCTGCATCCATATTGACATCGGATATATCTTCGTCTTCATGATTGAGGTCCTGAAAGTGAACCACGTTGTCGTCATTTGACGCGCTGCCACCCGAAGAGTCCGGGTCCATCGGGTCCTGAAATCCGTTTTTGCTGTCGTCGCGCTTACCAAGCACGTTTCGCAAACGAAATACCAGATATGCTGCAATCATCGCAAATACGATGATGTCAATAAATTGGAAGCCGTTTCCCATCTATATTTTGTCTCCGCTTCGGCGCACACCCTGTATTGATCAGACAACTCAGGCTAAATACAAGCTGGGGGCTGCATTTTCCATGTCGCCTGCCTATTGTTAGATAAGCGGAACTGAGACAAAGGGCAAGCATGGGCTTGATCATATTAATTTTGATGATCGGTGTGCCGATCGGGGAAATCGCTGTCTTTATGGAGGCGGGCGACAGGTTCGGTTTCTGGCCAACCATGGGCGCCATCATTGCAACCGCAGTAATCGGCACGGCGTGCATGCGCATTCAGGGGCTTGGTATGTTGCGCCGCGTCCAGGAAAGTATGGCGCGTAATGAAATGCCGTTACGCGAGGTGTTTGACGGACTATGCCTACTGCTGGCTGGCGCACTGTTACTTACGCCGGGCTTTATCACGGATACAGTTGGTTTTTGCCTGCTGTTTCCACCCTTTCGCTATGCGGTCGGTGCGGTTCTGGCTGCGCGTCTGATACAGCGGGGACAGACCCATTCCTGGAACACCGCATCGCAGAGAACAGGTGGGCGCGGCCCGACCCATCAATCAGGTGGATACGGTGGCGACGGGCCTGTTATCGACGGAGAATATGAAGAAGTATCAACGGAATCGGAAAACAGTGAGGCCAAAGAAACGGCTGCTATCACGGACAAACCATCTGATCCGGCCTAATCTGTTCTTTGGTTGTAGACAGAATTAATCCGTGATAGCCAACACGCCACTATTCAAGAACCAGAAAATTCATTCGAAAAGGCAGGCCCTCTATGACCGCAGATTCATCCGATACCCCGGCCGCTCCGGCCGAAAATAATGACGCAGCGACCGCAGCAGAAGGTCAGGCCATTGCAATCAATGCGCAATATATAAAGGATTTATCATTTGAGGCACCGGGATCACCTGTAGTATTCCTCAAGGGTCAGAGTAGCGCACCGGATATCCAGATCAACGTTGATGTACAGGCCGGTTCTCTACAGGACAAAATCTTCGAAGTCGTGTTGAACATTCATGCAGAGTGCAAAATTGACGACAAGATCGCCTTCATTGTCGAACTATCGTACGGCGGATTATTTTCGCTCAATTTGCCGGAAGAGACCAGGAAACCGGCCCTGCTGATCGAGTGCCCCCGACTGCTGTTCCCCTTTGCCCGGAATATTGTTGCTGATGTGACACGTGACGGCGGCTTCCCGCCACTGATGATGAATCCGCTCGACTTTGCCGCCATGTACCGTGACGGCATTGACCGGCAAGAAGCCTCGCAGCCCGCAGACGCCTAATCCGTATTCCAAACGGGATTGTCCAGTTTGGCAATGAACGCCTTGTGAGCCAGAAGCTCTTCCTCGCTGGGCCCATGAGGACGGGGCTCGCGGAACTGCCGACTGGATGAAGACTGGGATGCGTTCTTTTTTTCTGATTTGAGAGCCAGGTCGGGTTGGCGACCGCCGATCAATTCCAGATATACGTCTGCCAGCAGCCGCGCATCCAACAAGGCGCCATGTAAATCCCTGTTCGAATTATCGATGCTAAACCGTTGGCACAAGGCATCAAGATTGGCCCGTGCGCCTGGAAATTTGCGCCGCGCCATAACAACCGTGTCAGTTGCCCGGTCCAATGGTATGGACTCCCTGTCAATCGCGTTCAGTTCCGCGTTGATAAACCCCATGTCAAATGATGCATTGTGGATGATAAGCCGGGCGTCGCCGACAAAGTCGATAAAGTCGGCGGCAACTTCTGAAAACTTTGGGAATTCGGAAAGATACTCCTCGGACAATCCATGAATGCGAAACGCCTCTTCGGGCATGTCCCGTCCCGGATTAATATATTGGTGGTATGTCTCGCCTGTTGGCATGTGATTATCCAGTTCGACACAGCCGATCTCAACGATCCGGTGCCCGCTCTTGGGGTCCAGTCCGGTTGTTTCCGTATCGAGTACGATTTCACGCATTCTGATTGTCCAATCCTGATACTATACCGGAGCCGGGTATGCCTGGCGGCCAAACGACGCCCGTGTATTCCTTCAGCACTCTGACAATTTGTGAAATCTGATGCAAGGCGTGCGCGCGACCTAAACCTGTCATTATGACAAAATCAGCCCGGCGGCGCTTTTCAACGTCGGGCGTTTGACGGTTCAGGATAGCTCTCAATTTTCCACGCGACATGCCCGGTCGCGATAACACCCGTTGCGCCTGAACAAATGCAGGCGCCGTCACCGTAGCCACAGCATCGCAGCGTTTTTCAGCACCGGTCTCAAACAGAAGCGGTATGTCAAACAACACAAGCGCCGCACGTCGTCGCGCCCATAAGCGCAGAAAACGGGACTGCGCCTGTCGAACCAGCGGGTGAAGCAGTGCCTCCAGGTCTTTCAGGGCATTCGGGTCCGCAAATACCAGCGTCCCCAGGGCCGCACGATCTATGGCATCATTTTTCAACACGCCGGGAAAACGCTCGGAAACGGGCGCAACCCCCGCGCCGCCGCGAGCAAGAAATGCGTGAACCGCAGCATCTGAATCAAACACCGGCACGCCAAGCCTAAAAAATTCTGCTGCGGCGGTTGTCTTTCCCATACCGATGGAGCCCGTAAGCCCGAGGACAATCATATGTCTGTACCAGCCAGAACATGCAGTCGCAGTACATTATCCACAACGGGCACCTGCCCAAACCAGGCTTCGAAACCGGGTCTGGCCTGATGCAACAGCATGCCGATACCGTCCACTGTGGGGTTGCCACGATAGTAGGCCGCACGCAATAGACGCGTTTCCAGCGGCGCATATACGATGTCGTTGACGCAGGCATACTCCGGCAGGGCATCAAGGCTGATGTCCAACTGGTCCTTGCCTGTCATACCGAGCGTGGTGGT
>JAJFID010000085.1 GCA_021775325.1 Rhodospirillales bacterium | reverse complement strand
AGCCGACTGACGCTGATGTTCCGTTGCCCAAGGGCACATTGTTTCCGGTTTCACATACGGCTTGGGTAATTGATGAGGCGGAGCAGGGGAGTCGATTTGCGTCACGTGTTGTGTTTACAGGCTCCGAGGAATTGGAACCAGAGATTGTCAACGCGTTCATCGGTGACGTTGTCGACGAAAATAGTCCCGAATTTGGCTCCGTTGAAAATCTGGAATCCAAAAAGGGTTGGCCGTTGACGCTGGCCTTCCATTCTATTTCCAGCCAGTCCTCTGTACCGACATTCGAAATGCGGGCATTTCAACTGGATAACGGAATTGCGCCCAGCCTGGAAATGAACTTCGGCTCCATTTCAACAATGATGACAATTGAAAGGCTTGAGCATATCGAGCACCCGATGTGTGATTAGGTCGCAACAAATGCGGTCGTCATGAATTTGCCATAAACAATTGTAATTGTTGTGTATTCAATAACTATTCCCTACATTGCATGGAGGAAATCAAGATTGGGATGTCAATTGGGATGACGCGCGGCAGTTTGAAGACTTGGGCATTACTTGTATTGGTGGTTCTCCTGCAGGCGTTTATCAACGTTTCTACGCATGCTGCAGAGCGGGCGTACCTTGGCATGCAACCCCAGGAATTACCGCAACAGGCGTTGACGGCTCTGGGAATTGATGCTCCGAGCGGCATCATGATCCGGGATGTTGGTCGCGATACACCGGCTGCAGATGCTGGTGTTATGCGGGGTGATTTGTTACTTTCCATGGACGGTGAGAAAGTAACGTCGCTGGCACAACTGGTTTCCGTGGCCCAAAGCCTTTCGCCTGGCAAAACAGTGGAACTGTCAGTCATGAGGTCTGGCGAGACTGTCAACCTTGAAATGCTTGTTGGCTCCTGGCCGGAGGCGCGGGATATCAAGAAAACATCCGTTGGTCAGGTGCCGGGTCTGGGGCTGACCGTGATTGCCCTTGCCGATCCTATACGGGAGAAATTCAATATTCGCTGGGATTCAGAGGGGTTGCTTGTCTCACTCGTGGACCCGTCCAAGGGTATCTCTGAGATTATCCAACGTGGCGATATTATTGTTCAGGTCAATCAGCAGAATGTATGGTTGCCGGAACAGTTCATTGAAATTTACAACGCCGCCAAGGATGCCCAACAGCGTCAAATCATATTGTTGCTCGAACGAATCGACGGATATCTTCTGATCATGCTACCGGTTCGGTAGAAACCGAGTACGACCCTGTCCCGTTAACCCTGAGCAGCTTTTTCAACCAGTTCCCGCATCGTCGCCAAATCGATGGCACCCGGAATCAGTTCGCCTCCAATGATGAAGGCCGGGGTGCCATTGATGCCAAGTGATTTTGCGAGTTCATAGTTTTCCTGTAGAGCGATATCTATTTTTGGATCGTTCATAGCCTCCGCCAGAATATTAACATCCAGGTCGAAACTGGCGGCAGTTTCCATGATTCGGGCGTTACTCATACTGCCTCGACCACCCATGAGCGCGACATGAAACTCCTCATAACGCTCAGGCCAGGTATTCCAGATTGCCAGCGAAGCACGGGACGCCAGGATGGATTCTTCTCCCAGAATTGGAAACTCCTTGAACACCAGACGGATATTCTGGTCCGAACTGACTAACTCTGTTACATCGCTGAGCACCCGCTTGCAGTACCCGCATTGATAATCAAAAAACTCTACAATTGTAATGGACCCTTCAGGATTCCCGCCAACTGGCGTTTTGAGGTCATCACCGAGGACATCGCCCAGCGACGCAATTGCCGCATTCACGCGTTCCTGTTCTGCCTGCGCCTGTTTTTCGCGATAGGCTTGAATGGATTGCAGCATGACCTCAGGATTTTCCATCAGATAGTCATGAATCATCTCTTCAAACTGGCGTTTTTCATCATCATTTAAGGGTTCGGCAGACTGCGCTTGCGCAGGCAGGAGCAGAAGGCTGAGCACCAGGGCGCTAACAGACCAAGCCGACAGAAAAACGCCCGCAATTCTATGATGTTTTAGCATTCCCTGGTTTCCTTTCGCGGGTTTTGGCGCATGTCGTCATCCTGCCTGATATGTCTCGTGGTAACAAGAAAACCAGCGGCAACGTCACGGGATATCACGCCAAAATGATCAGTGAGCAGACTAGCGGAACAGGTCGATGTCCGCGAGATAGAGATCGGTTCGCGTGTGACCGGTTCCGGCAACGATGGCGAGAAATACTATTCGTACCTCTGACATGTCCTCGCCTGGCCATAATTGCGCATATGGACGTGACAACTCTATGCCTTCGCGCCACCAGCGTCCGGTATTTTCATTGCCGCCACGCGCGATGTATACTGGCACATCGATCTGATCGTCAGGTGGTCGCAGGTGGCCACGCGCAAGTGCCGAGTTTGCCCATCGGATTGATAAAAATCTGTTAGCGCCCAGATCATCGGGAATGTCAGGGATCATATCCGGAAGATCATACGTTGCTGCGGCCGGGGGCGCTGCCATACCGACCAGTAACGACGTCTCGTGAAACGGCGACGTTGTTGCTGCTACTTTCCATGACCATTCCAGAAACGGGGTGGCAAGCAGCCGTGCATTCATCTGGCGGATCATGGCAAATTGATGATTGGTGCCTCGAACCAGAAGCGAACGCACACCGTCTTCGTTGGCGATACGCAACTGTTCTGCGTTCAGGTCGCCTTCCAGAACCCAGGTTCCGTCCTCGAGGGCGATCGCAAATCCTGATTGGGGTCCCAGCACCTTCAGGATACCGTCAGGGCCTAGAACAGCAGTTTTTGGCGTTGGGGCGCACGCGGAGACAGTCAGGCACAGCGTGGCCAGCATGAGAAATCGAATCGCGGACAACTTTAAATATCGGATCACTGGGATGATCTGACGGCATTGTCCGCCGCATTCAGGATGTCTTCCGCCTGCAAATGCTCCTTGGTTCCTGTATCAAACATGGTTTTCGCTTTGCCAGCTTGATAAATGGCGTCGTCATAACGTCGTTGCAATATCGCTTCCTCTGCCAGAGCCAGCGTGCTCATTCCCATCCTGTTACTGCGTCCATAGGCAATTGCCAGTTGATGCCAGGCAAAGGAAGATTTCGGTTCAATCGCAAGGCTGTTCTTCAGGTTACGGATCGCGGGGTCAATCAGAACGGCTTGTTCCGTTGCAACCTGGGCTTGCCCCAACTCCAGTGATAAAAGTGCGGATTCTGGTGCCAGACGAACAGCCAACTCATAATGCGCGACTGAACGTGCCACCTGGCCATGATCAAACAGCATCTGTGCTTTCAGTTCATGAAAATAGGGGTCGTTCGGGTATTCCGCAATGAGTTGATCAATCAGCTCAAGGCCTTTCTCCAGATCGGGTTTCTTATAATAGGCGAAGGCACGAGCATATCTGGCGGCGACACTGGTATCGGAATCCGGATATTGCCGCATGGTCAGTATGAAAGGATATGTGTAAGCGTACAATTTAGCCTGGATTCGCTCGTGCGCCAATTGGACAGATTCTGCGGGCCGGACATCCGTATACGAAGACCTGTCCATGTGGCTTTCAATCACCTCAATTCGTTCTCGCGTAATAGGGTGGGATCGTTGGTAGGGGTTCTGACGTTCGGGACTCAGCAGGTCGTTGTCCTCCAGAACATGCAGAAAATCGTATAACCCCCGTGCTGACATGCCAACGTCGTCGAGCATCGACAATGCGGCCTGGTCAGCCGACGACTCCTGCGTCCGGCTAAACTTCAGAAACGAGCGTTTGGTGGCCTCAACGCCACCCGCCACCGCAGCAGCAGCGAGATCACCGCGTCCGGTCAGGATACCTGCCCCAACACCCAGAATGCTTGAGACAATGCCAATGGTCTGGGCGTCTTCAATGGCACCCGACGTACGGGCCAGATGGCCACCCGCAATATGACCGGTTTCATGGGCAATGACGCCTATGACTTCATCGACATTGACGGTTTTGAGGATCAGCCCGGTATTGAGGAAGATATTTTGCCCGCCGGAGACGAATGCGTTCAGATTATCGTTCAAGATCAGTTTGATGCTGACAGACGATGGATTGAGACCAGCGGCTTCAAACAGTGGCAAAGAGTAAGCCCTGATGGTACTTTCCGTTTCTGCATCGCGTATCAGAATACGTTTACCTTGCGCAATCGCCGGATTGCTGATGATAATCGACACCAACAGAGAGCAGGAAACGGTAGTAATTAACCCAATGAATTTAAACAAGATATTGAATCCCGGATTGTCCGGATGGAAGATTAGTCGGGACCGGAGGCTTCGTCAATTT
>JAJFID010000084.1 GCA_021775325.1 Rhodospirillales bacterium | reverse complement strand
AGGGCCTGGGGGGCGTTCGATCCTAGTAGCTCTGCCTGCCACGGGTCGGGCTCAAATTCCAACCGCTCGGTGGCAAACGCTACAGGGTCCAAGGCGCAACGCAGATCACGGGCTAGGCTCATTTCCGGCCTCATACGTTGTCAGTGCATCTGCTACGGCTCGCTTGGCTTCCGGGAACGGTACGAGAGCGGATAGAATGACGCCCTGTACTCGCGCCCACTCAGGCGAAGCGGAAATCTCTACACCCCCGGAGTGTTCCAGTTTCACACGGTCAAATCCGTGTATCTTGGCAATACCCATGGTGGCGGTCACGGCAACGTTGGTTTGGTCGTTATTCCGTGCCGATTGCCGGTCTTCAATCAGGTCGCCTGTCAGGCTGTCCACGGTGATGTTGTGGCGTTTCGTATGGCCCGCCCGCAACTCTTCCACTCGTACCGAAACCTTACCGTGAGCCAAAAGTTCACTTGCTTTGACGTTAATTGTCTCTGGCTTGGTGTTTTCACCCACGTCATAGGCCCGCCTATACGCCTCGCTGGCGTTACCGGTTTCTATGTATGCGAGACAGAAAGCCTCTTGTTTTGGTGTGAGGTTCATCAATTACCTCGCAGCTCAATCAGGAATGCCGATAAATCCTCCGCAAGTTCCGGTGCATCACTGGCGATAGATGTGAGCCTTCCAAGGTGTAGGGCTGCAGTGCTCTCTGACGGTGCCATTTTTACGCCGTCAGCAAGCCAGCGTACAAACTTCGGATTCGTCATACCCTTAGCCAACAGCCTGGGGAATGCGAGTGATCCGGCAACACCTACTGCCGCGCCTTCAAGGCCACCTTCGAAGTACCCAATAACGCCACCCATGCCGGCGGGCTCAAGCCAATCCATGTACTCGGGATGGTCCGGACCCAGGTAGTGGGTAAGCGTGTTCATGGCCTCAACGTCCCCGCGTTCAGCAAGATGACGAGTAGCGATGAGGTCAAATTGTTCAGTGGGGGGAACCGCCCCCGGCTCGTCGGGGTGCATTTCAACGGACGGCGCGTGACAGGAATCAGTGTCATGGCGTGAACCGGAGGCGGCATTCAGGGGCGCTGCGTTACTCGCAACGACATCAAATTCTTTGTCTTTCATGGCTTCTGTTCCTGTTCATTTGCGGCCTCGTGGCTCCGGTTAAAATGCAAGATAAACATAGAACAAAACGTGTCCATTTACAACTGTTTTAAGCAATAATATCGCAAAACAGCCAACCGGAAAACAAAAGAGCATAACCCACATTGGACACGGAAAACTCATACAACTAGGGTTGGGTGACGGTTTAAAAGGCGTCCGGAAACTCGTTGTCGGATTAGCGATATCGGGGATTTGGCGTACTTGATGAGGGGTCCCCGCAGATTAACAGGGGGGTCCGGTTAGTGCCCGAAAGCAGAAGTATTTCAGGGTGTCTAATCATTTCTGCTGATAGCCGAGGCTGTTGAAGAACTCCCAGATTGGTGTGATTGCGATGTCCGCTATAGGCAATAGCGGACGTTTGGTTTCCGCATCGGTGTGATACCGAGCGGCTATTTGGTGGTTCGCCTGCTGTTGGTCACTGTTTTAGGCATCGTTTAGGCGACCATGGGGCGTGGCGGCGGTATTGAGGCGAATTTGATAAGGCGTTTGAGGTTTTGCACTGTTGCGGTGAGCAGGAATTCGTCCTTCGCCCCTGTAAGCCCCCGCAATCGTAGTCTGGTCATTGACAGGTTCCGTTTGGCTTCACCGAATAGCCGTTCGATTTTCTTACGCCGCTCCCTGGATCGATCATAGGCCTCTGTCTCCATCAGCGAACGGGTGTATTCACGTGCTTCTTCGTTGGGCGTACGCGGAACTTTGCGCGATGGTGTCTTTGCACAACACCTGGGCTTCAAAGGGCAAAGATCGCAATCCGACTTGCTGGCGAAGTAACGATAGGTTTTGTCAGCGTGAAGATTGCCGGTTGTCTTCAGTATCTTCCCAGCAGGGCAGATATAAAGGTCACGCGCTTTATCATAAGCGAAGTCTTTCCTTGAGAACGTACCATCATCTCGCTTGCCCTTGTCCCAGACCGGAATGTGCGGATCAATGCCGCGTTTGACCAGCCAGTCGAGCATCTCGCCTGTACCATAGGCCACGTCACCAGCCAGATAATCAGGTGTAAGATTGAAGCATTGCTCTGTCCGCTCAACCATGATCTCGGTAGCATCAACCTCCTTGGTTATCCGTGTCGGCGTTGGCTCAACATCAACAATGACAGCGTGTTCCATATCGATTAGATAGTTCAGGCTGTAGGCGAACATGATCTTGTTGCGCCCTCGTGCGGTCCACGCAGCAGCGGGATCAACCGGCGACATGGCTTTGGGTTTGCGTGCACGACTGGTTGGTGATGGCTCGCTGTCCAGAGATTCGAGATACTCACGAACCGGACGGCTATTTATTTGTTCCTCAGTCCACTCGACCTCATTGCCTTTGACCCGCTGGAAGCGGCTGGCATCAGCCTCGATGACACTGGCATCTACAGCAAATCCTTCGCCGCCAACCAAACCAGCGTTCATACACTGACCCACAATACGTTCAAACACCTTGCGAAACACGTCGCTTTCGCGGAACCGCCCATGTCGGTTGACTGAGAAGGTTGAGTGATTGGGAACATGGTCTTCAAGTCCAAGACGACAAAACCACCGATAGGCGAGATTGAGTTCAACTTCCTGACACAATCTACGTTCCGAGCGGATCGAATAACAGTACCCGACCAGCAACATGCGGATCATCAGTTCCGGATCAACCGACGGGCAACCTGTGTGACTGTAAGATGGTGCAAGTTCGTCTCGCAACCAGCTTAAATCGAGAACGGCATCGATCCTGCGCAGGAGATGGTTTGTCGGGATGCGGTCCTCAAGGTTGAACTCATAGAAAAGGCGATCCTGCCCACCAACCGATTGACCCATCATCACCGTTCCCCTCGTCCAAAATCACTGAATTTAGGGAATCACGCCAAGCCATCGTATTCAATAGAGTTCTTCAACAGCCTCGGCCGATAGCGGAAATCTTGTCTCTGAGGATCCAAAATTCCGCTTAGGGTCATTTGCAGAAGTTTTTAGCTGTTCAAAATACAGACTGATTTGTGCTCGTAAGCGGAAGTCTTCGAGTAAGATGTCTCTTTTCACCCCGCAAGCAGAAGTATTTGAAGGGCGCAAAACACTTCTGCTACT
>JAJFID010000083.1 GCA_021775325.1 Rhodospirillales bacterium | reverse complement strand
ACGCGCCATCCTCCAGCAGGGACAGTGGCGAGACGACACGGCGTTTCAGCAGGAAGAATGCGTAAAACGCAAAACCTATGGTAATAACGGTCAGGGCGGTAATGGCCTGTATGATTGCCTTGTTCTGTTCACGGACTAGATTCAGTTCGTTGGTGGTGCGCCACTCCAGCAAGGTGAAGAAGTCGTCGATGTGCTGCATAATCACAGATTTGGCGCTTTGGTACTCTTCCCCATGCAGGAGTCGACCAGCCATTTCCATGTCCGGCAGACCTTCAGTCAGGAACTCGCCCGCGTCATTCGCGAACAACCCCTTCACGGCATTCATGCTGATCGTTTCCAGGTTTACGAGGTCGTCCGATTCTCGC
This sequence comes from Rhodospirillales bacterium, assembly GCA_021775325.1. GTDB lineage: Bacteria > Pseudomonadota > Alphaproteobacteria > Rhodospirillales > Casp-alpha2 > JABJGO01. The sequence goes on along the minus strand of JAJFID010000083.1, from coordinate 3,270 downwards.
TTGGCTGCCGACAGTGCTTCCTGCTCGTCATCGGAAAACCCTAGAGCTATCATCCTCTGTGCGACGCTATAGATTTCGCCCCCTTCATCCCGTTGAACATTCCCTGCTGCCACATGGTCCCAGTATGATCGGGAGTACTCTGTGGGGTGTGCCTGATTGCCATCCCTTATCGCGACAATCGCATGGTAATATTCTTCATATTTGGGATCGCCCGTTTGGGCGAACACGCGCGCAAATCTGGTCAGATCATTTGAGGATTGTTTGACTTCAAGGCCCAGGTTAAGTGATTCAAACTTCCGTGCTTCAATTCGTGACTGCTCTTCTTCACCTTCCAGCAGCATCGTAACGAGCGTGCCAATAGCGACGATCAATCCGGTAAATATGAAGAAGGTGACAAACAGCAGGTCACGAATTGTCAGTTGTTTGGGGCGCCCTCGTGCGATCCAGGCGGAAATGGCAATGACCAGAATTATGGCAAAGAGTATGGCTATGTACTGAAGGATAAAGTTGACCTGGCTGAAATTCGCCCTATCTGGCAAGTTCAGGAAACTGCGCGTGTGTGCATTACCAAACCAGCGCTGTTGAACTTCTCTGGTTTCTTCCTTTGAGATTGCAGCCAAACCTTTGACAAGGATCGATGCCAGGAGCGGAAGATCTTTGCGGGTGGCAATGTTCAGTAAAGCCAGCTCGGGATTTCCCATCTTCACATCGCCGGAAACAACCAGATCAGTCATCATATGGTTGGCGATCAAGTAGTTGAACACGGCCAGTTCGCCAAGTGCGGCATCTGCATCGCCAAAACTCACAGCTTTCATGCTTTCCAGCGTGTTCCTGACCGCAAGAACGTCGATTTGGGGAAACTCGCGCTTGAGTATCCCTTCGTAGAAGAAACCCTTGGGAACAGAAACAGTCTTGCCGTAGAGGTCCTCTATGGTGCGATACGTCGCGTCACGGCGACTTAGTATCGTGTTCGGATTGTCTGCATAGGGAGGTGTGTACAACAGATATTTCTCTCGTTCCGGCGTCTTGACGATGTTCAACATGACGTCCAGCTCGCCACCTTGAATCATATCAAGAAATTCGCTCCACGAGGGCCCCGTCACATACTCGACATTAATTCCCACCTTCCGGGCGATCAAATTCATAATGTCGATGGAGTATCCCATGGGCTTTCCAGCCTCGGCAAAATTGAAAGGCGGCCATCCGGTTTCATTGTGGACTCTAACGACTGGATTTGCCGCTATCCATGTCCGTTCTTCAGCACTAAGCAAAACAGTCGTCTCATCAGCATAATAAATCTCGACGGTTCCAATCAGTTCGCCGTCGAACGAGGAATCTGCTGTGTAGGCCTTCAGCTCCAGTATTTCTTCCGGGATTGGCTGATTATAGACAGCTTCGTCGCCTCGCCGGAAATAGGTCAACAACCGCTCCTGGTCAATTGACTCGGTGATAACGAGACCCTTGACCTCCGACCGTTCGGCTAGAAAACTTTCGAGGACGGCCAACAATTGGTCTCTATCTAGATTGTATATGGCCCGATTGGTGAATGACGCCAGTGTGCTTGCTACCCGCTGGCCCGGGCTTTTGTCCTCAGCCGCCAACGCGACACCACTGGTACAGCACAGAGCAACCAGGAAAGCCCAAACGGGCATTCTAAGGAAAATGGAAAGTGAACGGGTCTTCGACATCGCTACCTTTCTCGTTGATACATAAGTTGTTCGATCGTCTGACCTGAGACGTTCAAAACCAGCTTGCCTACTTGTCATATTTACTCAAAATTGCTTCGATGATGCCTTCACTTTTTAACTGATCAAGTGCCAGTTGCCACTGATGGATGATCTCATCGTCAGTCTCTTTGTTGAAGGCGATGTACAGGTGGCCGGACATGATCGAGACATCCTGTATGACTTCAATATCGTCCAGGTGACCTTGCAGTTTTGCACTATAAATTCCCGCGTAATAAGCCGTCGGCCAAACATCGATCCGGCCTTTCACGAGCCGCTTGATGTTCTTGTCGTCACTTCCACTTTGCAAAACGTCGAGATTTGAGAAACCCATGTTGCCTAAAATCTCGTGCGTCGCAACATTCTTCGTAACACCAATCCTGGACAGGTTTTTGGCGTCCTCAACAGAACTGATCTCAACGGCGCTCCCTACTTTCTTGAAGAACACAATATCGAGAGTCGAAATTGGTCCAACCCATTTGTATTTGTCTTCACGGTCGGGGGTTCGGGTTGTTGAGAACAGTGCGCTGTTCGGTTTCTTGTCCAGCAGCTTGAGCGCACGGCTCCAGGGCAACACCCTGACGGCATTGTCTGTCCCCATTAACTGCTGCATTGCTTCGACGATTTCAATCGAAATCCCGGCTATAGCTTTACTCTCATCATCTCCTTGATAAAACTGATAGGGAGCGAATTCTTCAGTCATAAGACTGATTGGCTCATCTGCGTATGTCTGCGATGACAACAGCAGCGCCGCTAGAAGAAGGAAGAGTTTGTTCATTGTATTTTCTCGACTATCGCGGGGGGGGGAGATGATTTCTTGTGAGTGCATACACACTAGCCTTGAGGCATGATTTAGGCAACAATCACGGCCACTTGCGTGATTGTTGGTGGCCGAAAGATCTATCAGAATATGTCATCATTGGGATCAAAAATGCGGATAGAATGGTCCACTAAGGAGAGCCTTTTATGCCAGACGTAGTTGCCACTCCGGACCTGCGGGTTCTCATCGTTGAGGACGAGCCCTTCATGATGTCATTGTTGAGGCGAATGCTGGCCAAGATCGGTATCGAAGGCTGTCACGAGGCAGTGGACGGCAGTGATGCGCTGGTCAAGCTCGAGTCCTGCCAGGTAGATGTCGTTATCTCCGATATCATGATGCGACCCATGAATGGATTAAAGTTTCTGAAGTCTGTTCGCTCAGGGCTATCGGCAGCGACTGCCGACATTCCGTTTATCGTCTTTACAGGATCCAGTGAGTCTTCCGTATTTGGTACAGCGCTGTCATTGGACTGTGATGCTTTTGTATCAAAAAATGGCGATCCGAATGACCTGCTGGAGCGTATCAATTCCATCTTCTCGATAGAAAGACAGATAAATGAACCGACCGCCTATCTGACTGTGACTATTCCCGAGATCATCAATAACAGCGCGTTCATATCGCCGGAGACTGAAACTGAGGCCGAATCTGGTGAAATTTGCATCATGATTCATCAGGTGGAGCCCGATGACGTTCTTGCGCGTGACCTTCGGACAGGTGATGGGCATC
>JAJFID010000082.1 GCA_021775325.1 Rhodospirillales bacterium | reverse complement strand
ACCATCACCATCAAATGCAAGTCCTATTTCTGCATCAGTTGTTTTAAGTGCATGGATTAAATCTCGTAAATTTTCGGGAACTGATGGGTCAGGGTGATGATTGGGAAAGGTTCCATCCACCTCACAAAATATTTCAGTGACCTTACATCCAAGCCTTCGGTAGAGAGTAGGCGCATAAGCTCCGGCCACACCATTTCCACAGTCTACGATAATTTTTATCGGACGTTTCAGTGTGATATCACTGGTAATGCGTTTCAAATACATTTCAGTTATATCTTGTTTACTGTAACTTCCTTTACCGCTGGTAAGATCATTTTTTTCAATACGAATACGTAAGTTTTGTATTGATTCAGCTGCTAATGTTTCACCACCTAGTACAATTTTAAGGCCGTTATAGTCCGGAGGGTTATGGCTACCAGTAACCATTACACCGGAGTAATTACATAGCTCATGGGCTGCCAGATAAAGCATGGGCGTGGCAACCATTCCTACATCTAATACGTTAGTTCCACTTTTCTGTATACCTTCAGCAAGAGAACGTGAAAGTTCTGAACCGGAAAGCCTTCCGTCACGCCCTATTGCTATTGATGTAAGGCCACGGGCCTGTGCTTCAGAGCCAATGGAATGGCCAATAGTTCTGATAATGTCAGTAGTTAAAGTTTTGTCGACAATGCCTCGTATGTCGTAGGCTTTGAAGATTTCGTGGGGAAGTTTGTTCATAATAGAATTATGTAATACATTTAAATACAGTAGTGCTCAGATTCAATTATGGTTTCTTATATTAGAAACACAAATTAATGTATTTTTTACTTAAATACAGATAGGTAGGCTATGGATGCTTTGCCGGTACTTTGTCTTTGAGAAAATAAAGTGTCCCGCAATAGGGGCATAAAGCTTCACCAGTATCTTCTATAGGTAGGAATACCCGAGGGTGCGAGTTCCATAGCTGCATTGATGGCATCGGACAGTGCAGAGGTAAATCCTCTCTAGTGGCTTCTATCCGACGTTGTTTGTTATCGATAGTATGATTTTGCTTAATTTTATCCATTAGGTTTGATCAAACATATGTTAGCCAATTTACATGATTGTCAGATTTTCCTCTTACACAATCAAAAAACATAGTTTGTAGCTTTGTAGTGATTGAGCCTCGGCTGCCATTACCAATAATACGGTTGTCAAGTTCACGAATAGGTGTGACCTCTGCAGCAGTACCAGTAAAGAATGCTTCATCTGCACAATATACCTCATCTCGGGTGATACGCTTTTCTATGACCGGGATACCTAATTCTCCGGCAAGTTCAATGATAGAAGCACGAGTAATCCCCTCTAAACAAGAAGTCATATCGGGAGTGTATATCTTGTTGTGCTTGATGATAAAAATATTCTCACCTGATCCCTCTGCAACATAGCCACTCACATCTAATAATAGTGCTTCATCGTAGCCGTCATGTATTACTTCTTGATGAGCCAGCATAGAGTTAGCATAGGTAGTAACTGATTTAGCACGACACATGTTGACATTGACATGGTGGCGTGAGAATGAAGAGGTCTTGACCCGGATACCTTTCTCAAGGCCATCTGTACCAAGGTATGTGCCCCACGGCCAGGCTGCGATAGCTACATGTACCGAGAGTTTTTTTGCAGAAATTCCCATTTCCTCAGAACCGTAGAAGACTATAGGACGAATGTAGCATGACTCCAGCTTGTTTTGTTTTACCACTTCAATTTGAGCTTCCATTAATGTGGCTTTATCGTATGGTATTTTCATCATAAAGATATGGGCTGAATTGAATAATCTGTCAGTATGTTCCAAAAGACGGAAGATGGCAGTACCTTGGTTAGTTTGGTAAGCACGCACACCTTCAAATACTCCCATACCATAGTGCAGGGTGTGAGTGAGTACGTGTGTTGTGGCATCACGCCAAGGAACCATCTTGCCATCGCTCCAAATTATGCCGTCTCTGTCGGCCATTGACATTAAAAGATCTCCGAAAAGTATTTAAAAGATATATTTTAACTCATTTTTTATAAAGGAATGAGAACATGGGCAGTCCATAGGATCGAACTTGATTTCTTATAGATTACCCAGGTAACAGAATGTATATATACATATGATTTTTGTACTTAATGTTTAAGAAATAGACTAAAGTTTGCTCAATGGTTGTCGTTGTAAATATAGATAAAACTTATAGAAATAAATCCATCACAATATGTACTTTAGGATAAAGCCTAATATACCGTTCAAATATCATTGGCGCCAATTCGTTACAAAAACTTATGGTTATAGCTTACAGTGAATTTTTCGATTGTAGTATTCGGAGAAATTAATGGGTAATGAGAGTAAAGGGTTAGGTAAGGCTTTAGAAACGAGGGCATATACAGACTCCGACACAGATGAAATCAAGCTCAAGAAAGATCTGCTGATTCTAACTTGTGGGTTGATGAATTTAGGTGTTGTAGGGTGGCTGGGTATTTATTGGGCCATGGGAATTGAGTTTTCCACAACAGTACCTTTATGTTATCAGGTCATTTCTGTTGCTTCTCTTGCTATTTTTCTTACAACTCGTAATTTTGATGTTTTCCGTATTATTCAGTTAAGCCTGTTTTTGTTTGCTCCGTTTGTTATGCAATGGAGTATAGGTAATTATGTCACTTCTAGTGGCGTGGCACTTTGGGCATTCTTGGC
>JAJFID010000081.1 GCA_021775325.1 Rhodospirillales bacterium | reverse complement strand
CGGTCTATATTGATTGTCGATGGGTGATTTCGTTCCCGGAAGCACGGACCCGCATTATTGAGCATGCTGTCGACATGCTGGAACGCGATATCGGATTTGACAATATTGATGCGGTTGCCGGCGGTGAGACGGCTGGCATTCCCTATTCTGCCTGGATTGCCCAGGCCACCGGAAAACCCATGCAGTACGTGCGCAAGAAACCCAAGGGATTTGGTCGCGACGCACAGATTGAGGGCAACCTGATAGACGGCTCCCGCGTATTACTGGTAGAAGATCTGGCAACAGACGGCGGCTCCAAAGTGAATTTTGTCACAGCCTTGCGCAAAGCCGGTGCAGAGGTAACGGATGCTTTTGTTGTGTTCTTTTACGGGGTTTTCCCGGGCGCGCTGGATAGTCTGAAGGACATTGGCGTCAATTTGCGTTATCTCACAACCTGGCATGAGGTTTTGGTTGAAGCCGAAAAAGGCGAATACTTCAGTCAGGCCGAAATTGACGGCGTGCGCGATTTTCTGGCCGATCCGGTGGGATGGTCCGTAGCCAACGGCGGCAAGGGTATTTAGCCAAACGGTTGGTTGCCGGGCATCTCGGTGATAAGCTGGCTGACACCGAAATGGATAGTCAGATCACGGCAATGAAAATTCGTCTCTGTAGAATCGTGGCAGGCTGGGTGACTACCCTGTTGTTGGCAGTCGCTGCGGTCAACATCCCCCTCGCGTCTGCAAAAGACAGCCTGGTCATCGGCATCACCCAGTTCCCGTCCACATTCCATCCGGCCATCAGCGCGATGATGGCCAAAACCTATATCCTGGCCATGACCCGCCGTCCCATGACCGCCTATGATAAGGACTGGAATCTGGTTTGTATGTTATGCGTCACCCTGCCGACCATTGAGAATGGCCTGGCGGTCCGCGAAACCACGCCGGAAGCGGGTGATGGCGTGGCTATCACATTCACCCTTCTGCCCGATCTGAATTGGGGTGACGGAGTACCTGTATCGAGCCGGGATGTGGTGTTCACATGGGAGGTCGGCAAACATCCCAAATCAGGGATCGGCAGTGCGGAGCTTTTCCGGCGCATACTTAATATCGATGTGATTGACGAAAAAACTTTTACGCTCCACGTGGATCGCCTGACCTTTGATTACAATGATCTGGGTGGCCTTGATCTGTTACCCGAACACATTGAGCGAATCAGGTTTTCAGATCCGGTCAATTACCGGAACAAAACCGCCTATGACACGGACACGCTGAACCAGGGGCTTTATCACGGCCCGTATCTGGTTACCCGGGTCGAAGTCGGTTCTCATGTCGTGCTTGAACGCAACCCCATGTGGCATGGGCAATCGCCTGAATTCGACCGTATCGTTGTCCGTGTCGTCGAGAATACGGCGGCTATGGAAGCGAATCTGGTATCGGGCAGTCTGGATATGATCGCCGGAGAACTGGGTTTAAGCCTGGATCAGGCAGTCTCCTTCGATAAACGTCACGGCAACAAATATCGGGTGCTCTATCAGTCGGGCCTAATCTACGAACATATTGATCTCAATCTGGATAATCCGATTCTGTCGGACGTTCGTGTGCGCCGTGCGCTGGTTCATGCCATAGACCGGGAGACCATCAGCACCCAGCTTTTTGCCGGACGCCAGCCAACGGCGAGGAGCAACGTCAACCCACTGGACAAAGTGTTTGCCGATGACATTCCCGGCCTCGCATACGATCCCAAAAAAGCAGCACAGTTATTGCGCGACGCTGGTTGGGGCAGTATGCGGAATGGCGTACGGGTAAACGAAGACGGCGCGCCTCTGTCGCTCGAGTTTATGACAACCGCCGGCAACCGGACACGTGAATTGGTGCAACAGGTTCTGCAAAGCGAATGGAAGGCACTGGGCATTGAGGTCAAGATCATCAATCAGCCCGCCCGCGTTTATTTCGGCGAAACCATGGATGAAAGAAAGTTCACCGGTCTGGGCATGTATGCATGGATCAGTTCTCCGGAATCAGTGCCGCGAACGACCCTGCATTCGGCCCATATTCCGTCTGAGGAAAATGGCTACGAAGGGCAAAATTATCCCGGTTTCAAGAATCAGGAACTGGATGACCTGATTGACGCCATCGAAGTCGAGCTGAACTTTGATAAACGTCGCAAACTCTGGCGTCGGTTGCAGGAGATTTACGTGAACGAAGTGCCGGTCATTCCCCTGTATTTCCGCGCCAACGCCTTCCTGTTACCGCCATGGCTGGATGGCATTGAACCAACCGGTCACCAGTATCCGACAACGCTGTGGGTGGAAAACTGGCGGGTCGTGCCATGACGGTGGTTGTCTATGGGGCGACCTACAGCGTTTACACACGCATTCCCAGAATGGCGCTGGCAATCAAGGCCGTTGACTATCAACTCCAGGAAATTGACATTTTCGATCCAGAGACCCTGCCCCATGATTACCCGGCCAGACATCCGTTTCTGAAAATTCCCACACTAAAACACGATGGCTTTGAACTGTACGAAACCGGCGCGATCTGCCGATACATCGACGAAACGTTTCCGACGCCCGCGCTGTTTTCGAAAGACGCCCAGACGAACGCCCGGATAAATCAGATAATCAGCATTCTGGATAACTATGCATACCGGTGTTGGGTGTGGGACATCGCCGTGGAACGCCTGGAAAGAAGTCCGCCCGATGAAGAGCAAATTCAGTCAGCCCTGCCACGGGCGCGAACATGTTTCGACGCGATCAACGAACTGGCAGGCGATGGCCCCGGCCTCATAGGTGAATCTGTCACTTTTGCCGATGTCTATGGCATGGCCGTCATCCACTATTTCATGCAAACCCCTGAGGGCCGCGATATGATCGTGAACTACCCGCGCATAAACGCATGGTGGTCCAGGCTCAACTCCGAGACCTGGGTTGCTGCCACCGCGCCACCTTAGTCCATGATTGCCTATACCTCTTCCCGTCTGTTGCAGGCCGGTCTGGTACTGCTCATCATGTCTTTCGTCATTTATGGACTGATGGGCCTGATGCCCGGCGATCCTATTGATCTGATGATATCGTCTGATCCGGATGTTACATCGGAAGACGCGGCTCGACTGCGCACCCTGTATGGCCTGGACCAACCGATTACCGAACGTTACCTGAACTGGCTCAGCGCCGTGTTTCAGGGCGACCTGGGTTTCTCCCGTAGCCACGCAAAGCCGGTTCTGGACGTTTTACTACCAGCACTTGGTGCCACGTCGGTTCTGTTGGGTCTCAGTTTTTCGCTTTCAATTGCGCTTGGTGTTTGCACGGGCATCTGGGCCGCATCGAAGCCATACAGCGTGAGGGATTATGCGGTGAATTTCTTCGCGTTTGCAGGCATCTCCATTCCACCGTTCTGGCTGGCCATACTTTTAATCCTGCTGTTTTCTGTCGTGCTTGGGGTCTTGCCCGCGGGCGGCATGGGCGCTGTTGATCCGACCGGACTTTGGGATAGTGTAAAATTTGTGGTCCTGCCGGTCATCAGCCTGACCATCGCCAGTGTCGGCAGCCACACCCGGTATATGCGTGCGGCCATGATCGAGACATTGCGCCAGGATTACATCCGCACAGCCAAAGCCAAGGGGCTCTCGCCAAGGCAAGTGCTGTACGGCCATGCCATGAGAAACGCTTTGTTGCCGGTGACGACTATTGTTGCACTTGATTTCGGTGCCCTGTTTTCCGGCGCGCTGATCACAGAAACGATTTTTGCCTATCCCGGCATGGGGAAAATGATTTTCGATGCCATTATGGGCAACGATTACAATCTGGCATTGGTGGCACTACTGCTGGCCACTTGTATGACCCTGGTCGGAAACCTGCTCGCCGACGGGGCTTATGTTGTGCTTGATCCACGCATCAGATTGTCAGGAGAACGGACATGAGCACGCTGGATCACAGCCTCGGCACGTCGGGTACATCCGCGGGAACACTCGCTTTCCGGCGGTTCCTGAAACACCGGCTTGCGGTTGCCAGCCTGCTGATGCTGACAGCCCTTGTGCTGGGGGCCATGGCCGCACCTGTCGCCGAAGTATTGCTTGATACCGATGCCAAACAGGTGAACCTGTTTGGCCGGTTTGCCGCGCCGACAATGGCACACCCTCTGGGCACAGATGAACTTGGCAGGGATGTGCTCGTGCGCCTGATGTATGGTGGTCAGGTTTCGTTGTTTGTGGGTGCGACTGCCGCCATTATTGCCGCTGTTTTTGGCACGGCGGTTGGCCTGCTCGCGGGTTACACAGGGGGGCGGTTTGATAATCTGCTCATGCGCCTTACCGACGGTGTCATTGCGCTGCCGCTACTGCCTTTCCTGATTGTTCTCGCAGCTTTGGATATTTCCAAACTCGGTTTGCCTGTCAGCATCATCCACGACGAGAATGTCAGCCTGTACCGTATTATCGTGATCGTCGCCCTGTTTGGCTGGACAACAACGGCCCGTCTGGTGCGCGCCGGAACGCTCAGTCTGAAATCACGCCCCTTCGTGCTGGCCGCCCATGCCAATGGCGCATCGTCATTGCGAATCATGCTTGTGCATATCCTGCCCAATCTGATCTCGCCCATAACGGTTTCCACCACACTGGCCATGGGCAATATCATCCTGCTGGAGTCCGTTCTCAGCTTTCTCGGGTTGGGCATCCAGCCACCAACGCCCAGTTGGGGCAACTTGCTGACAAATGCCCAGGAACTGATCTGGGAAGCGCCATCACTGGCTTGCTATCCGGGGTTACTGATATTTGTGACCGTAATCGCCTGCAATTTTGTGGGCGACGGCCTACAGGATGCGCTCGACCCCCGTGCTCTGGAAAAATAGAGAGAACTGTCAACGAGCACCAGATTATTGATAATTGACGTCACCTCAGCAAAAATTGAGCGACTTTCTTGCTACTGGATCACGCAAAAACCCCCAATACCATCAATGAGTTATAGACATACGCGTTAGGTCATGGGATACCCGCTCATTCCCGCGGTAATTGAGCAATATCATTTTCTTTCCTGATCGTTCAGTTTATGTTGCACGTCATCAAATTGAGAGAACCGCGGTTCAAACTCGTAATAAACCTTCCAGGAGCAAACAATGGCGCAGGTTGGCAATTCAGCAGCAAGCCGTGATATCGCCTATCATGTGCATGGGTACACAAATCTGAAAAAACATGAGGATGTGGGCCCCTTTGTTATCAGCCGGGCCGCCGGTGTGCGGGTCTATGACGATGCCGGGAAAGGTTACATAGAGGGGCTTGCCGGGCTCTGGTGCGCAGGTCTGGGATATGGCGAGGAACGCCTAATCGATGCCGCCACAACAGCCATGCGCAACCTGGCTTACTGTCACAGCTTTGGGCACATGGTGCCGGAGGTTGTTATTGATCTGTGCGAGAAGCTTATCGGCATTGCGCCGGAAGGAATCTCCAAAGTCCTGTTTGCCAATTCAGGATCGGAAGCGACAGACTTGGCGGTCAAGCTGATCTGGTATTACCACAACGCGATCGGCAAACCCGAAAAGAAGAAGATCATCTCCCGCATCAAGGCCTATCACGGTGTTACCGTTGCGGCTGCCAGCATGACCGGTTTGCCGCATTTGCATAATGATTTCGATCTGCCCATCGACCGCATCAAACATACGGACTGCCCTCACTATTACAGGTTTGGTCTGGAAGGTGAGACGGAAGAAGACTTTGCAACCCGATGCGCGGCCAGTCTGGAAAAGATGATCCTTGATGAGGGCCCGGAGACGGTTGCCGCATTCATTGCCGAGCCGATTATGGGTGCGGGCGGTGTCATCGTTCCACCCGCAACATACTTCGAGAAGATACAGGCTGTACTGAAAAAATATGACGTCCTTCTTATAGCCGACGAAGTGATCAACGGGTTTGGTCGAACCGGCAATATGTGGGGCAGTCAGACGTTCGGACTGAAGCCTGATATGATGTCGTGTGCAAAACAGTTATCGTCCGCTTATCTGCCTATATCCGCGTTGATGATTTCCGACAAGGTGTATCAGGCCATGGTATCGGAAAGCGAAAAACTGGGGCAGTTCGGCCATGGTTCAACCTATGGCGGCCATCCGGTCAGCGCTGCGGTTGCACTGGAAACGCTGAAGATTTACGAAGAACGGGATATTGTTGGCCACGTTCGCAGGATTTCACCCACCATGCAGGATGGACTGCGCCGGTTTGCCGACCATGAACTGGTTGGTGAGGTTCGCGGCAAAGGTCTCGTTGGCGCTGTCGAACTGGTCGCGAACAAGGCCACCAAGGAAAGCTTTGATCCTAAAGCCATGGTCGGCGCGTATGCGGTAGGCCGTGCCCGGGAACACGGTGTCATACTTCGACCAATTATGGATTCAATTGCCTTCTGCCCGCCCATGGTCATTAACGAGGAAGAAATCGAAGAGATCATGACGGCCTTTGGCAAGGCCCTCGACGATACCGCCATCTGGGCAAAAAGCGAAGGGCTGATGCCGTAATATCCACGATGCGTGAGTTTTGTGATATAGTTTCCACATTGTTTTTGTTGGTATTTTTTAGATAAACTGGAATATCACCTCAAAGACCCCATATGCTAGTTAACATGTATTAGAGACCCTCAGGAAAACCACCATGGACTACCAATCTTTCTTTGCAGACAAACTGGACGACCTTCGGACAGAAGGTCGCTATCGGGTATTTGCCGAGTTAGCGCGTAGTGCAGGGAAGTTTCCTCGCGCCAGAAATTACCGGGGTGATGACGTGGACGAAGTCACCGTCTGGTGCTCCAATGATTATCTCGGCATGGGCCAGAACAGCGATGTCATGGCGGCCATGCACCAGGCAATCGACGAGTGCGGCGCTGGTGCGGGTGGTACCCGTAACATTAGCGGCACCAATCACTACCATGTGTTGCTGGAGCAGGAACTGGCGGAACTGCACGGCCAGGAAGCCGCGTTGATCTTCGGTTCCGGATGGGTTGCCAACATGACGACCCTCAGCACGCTGGCTGCCATGATGCCCAATTGTCTGGTCCTGTCTGATGCGTTCAACCACAACTCCATGATTGAAGGCATTCGGCATTCCAAAGCAGAACGCGTCATTTTCCGCCACAACGATGTGGCGCACCTGGAAGAATTGTTGGCGGCCCAACCCGTTGACAGGCCCAAACTGATCGCTTTTGAATCGCTGTATTCAATGGATGGCGATATCGCCCCGATCGCCGAAATTTGTGATGTGGCGCAGAAGTATGGTGCCCTGACCTTCATTGACGAAGTTCATGCCGTCGGCCTCTACGGCCACGAGGGTGGCGGCGTCGCCCAGCGCGATGGTGTCATGGACCGCCTGGATATCATTCAGGGTACCCTGGCAAAAGGCTTTGGCGTTGTGGGTGGTTATGTGGCTGGTAGTGCCGGTTTTTGCGATTTCATCCGCTCCTACGGTGCCGGGTTTATTTTTTCCACGTCCATGCCGCCGGCTGTGGCGGCTGCGGCACTCGCCAGCGTCAAATACGTGCGAAGCCATCCGGCACTGCGCGAACATCACCAGGAACGCGCTGCAACCCTTAAACGCCTGTTCCGGGACGCCGGTTTTCCGGTTATGCCATCGGTGTCCCATATCGTGCCGGTCCATATCGGCGACGCCGTTTTGTGCAAGAGCATCTCCGACCGACTGCTCGAGCTTCACGGTGTCTACGTACAGCCCATCAATTACCCGACAGTTGCCCGGGGCACAGAACGTTTGCGGTTCACCCCCACACCACTCCATACAGACGATGCTATGGCGCGACTGCTCGAAGCCATGAAGGAAGTCTGGGAATTCCACGGGTTGAAAGCTGTTGCCTGACAACAACCGTCGCCAAATGCGGCGATTTAAAAACATCTGGAAACGCCGTCAGTACGTGACGCGTTAACATTTACAGACTATACTCAAATCACCATGTATACAGATAACACCCTGACCCCCAAGGAAGCCGTGCGGCTTTGCGCATTGGGCACACTGATGACCGGGCCAATGCCCTACGGTGCGCTGGTTGAATCAATTCGTCATTTTGTATCGCACGTGATCGGACCGTCCCTCGACGTGATGGGTCAGTCTATCGAATTGCTGCGTTATGAAGGGCTGGTAGATTTTTCGCGAACAGACGAAAATGACGACGAGTTTCTTGTCATTACGGGTTCTGGCCGCGATGCCTTGAACGCGCTGTTGCTGGCGCGAATTCGCATGGGTGCGACCGAACTCAACAAACTCATTATTGCTTTAAAATTCCGTTTTCTCCATGTGCTGGACAGCCATGGTCAGGAAACCCAGTTACAATTGCTGAGGGATTTCACTGAAAACGAGTTACTGCGGCTGACCGAACTGCGCCGGATCCACGCCGAAGACGCGGGCCACATTGTGAGCTGGCTTGATCACGACATCAGGCTTGCTGAAGAGCGCCATGACTGGCTTCAGAACTTCCGCCTGACCGACTAACTTTGCGTCTACCCAAAACACCTACACACGGACGCCTACTTGCTGGGCACAAGCTTGGTACCCATTTGCTGGATGCCTTTAAGTATGGCCATGCCTTCCGGACCACCCTCGCCTTTCATCTGGCTGGATATGACCAGCGACATGGCGTCAATATGAATTCGAATCGCTTCGTTCTCTGTCGCCGGTGTTACCGAACCATCGAGGCGCTCGATCAGCCGGCACAGTAGGTTTCCGACCGACGTAACCAATTCATAACCAAAACTGCCGCCCTGCCCTTTCATATCGTGGGCCACGGAAAATATCCGTTTCAGGACAGCTTCTCGGTCTTCCCCTCCTTCATTGTCCAGCTCCGCAAAGGCTGTCTGAATTTTCACCAGATCTTCCTGCGCCCATTCAAGGTAGTTATCGCCCAGGTCCGCGATTGCCTGTTCAGCCCGCGCAATAGCCTCTGGCCCAACTGCATTGGGGCCACCGACTGTCACCTTGTCCCTTAACTGGGAAGGTGGTTTGATGATTTCTACTTTTTTACTGTCGGCCATAAATCGTTACTCTCCGCTTAATCCACCCAATACCATTCCATCTGGAAACGAACCTTAACCGTTCAACAGCGCGTCCGTATCCTCGGCGGATAGAACATCGTCATCGCTGTCACTGCTCTCCTTCTTCTTGCCCTTTCGACGCTCAATGCCCGTGTATTTGGGATCATCACGCCGCCTTTTATCTGGACCAAAATAGCTGCCCGCCTTCACAAACACCCGCTCCCGTTCGATCACTGCCTTAATCCGCGCGTACAATTGCTCTGCGGATACGGGTTTTGCAAGAAATTCATGCACGCCACAGTCACGTGCTTCAAACACATGGTTCGCGTCTGTATACCCTGTCAGCATAATGACCGGCAAATAAGGATTTGGCGTGTCCGCGCTGGTGCGAATCAATCGAATAAAGTCGAGACCGTTCAGTGGCTCCATATTCCAGTCACATATCACGATGTCGGCCGCAAAATTCTGTAGTTTCTTGAATGCCTCGGAACCATCGCTGGCATCTTCCACATGACGCATTCCCAGCGCATACAAAATGGATCGCACCAACGCCCGCATATGGCGGTTGTCGTCTACGATCAGTACCTTCAAATGTTCGAGGTTATAGTCAGCCATTATAAATTGCAATATCCCCGCACCAAGTGTCGCATGGTTGCATCATGGCCATGAGTTCTTAATAACCATTTACAATCCCACGCGAAATTTTACTCCTTGCGCGACCTTCCCACGGAACGATTATATACCAGATTGTTGATTACATACAAAAAATGTGGGTATCAATTAGTAACGCGCTAGATAAGGCCCAGTTGCCGCAACTCGGCCTTCATGTGCGATGGTAATGCTTCTGCCTTACCGGAAACTGTCGGCACATCAGGCGGCGCATCACTTGCCGGCAGGTATCTCCACCCCTGAAACGGTCGGTGAGGATAGGCACGGGTCTCCACAAGCTCGCGATCGAGGATCAGAGCACAGGCTGGCTTTCCATCCTCGCGCGTATCAGGCTCAATACCGATGATGCGCTGGCGCACCTGAACAAATCGTTTGATTACCCAATACAGGGACCCGCCTTCAAGGACTTCATCTTTCCGGCGCGGCGTATTCCGCGTCACGTGTTTCAGAATGAACGCTTTGCCATTCTCTTGTGCATCGTTGAATCGCTTTTCCTGCCAATAACGTAGCTCCTCCACCTCATCGACGCCGACACATAACTTGATCAGATGCACTGTCATTCCAAGAATCTTCTTTTCCTACCAACCACCGGACTTAAGCCAGCGTTTGATCATCCAGAACCTGTCGGCGCCCCAGAATGGTTCACCATCGACGATAACAAACGGCGACCCGAATACTCCAAGCTCGATAGATTTTTCGATCTCGTCTCTCAGGCGCGCCTTGATTTCCGGCGATGTAACAGCAGTATAAACCTTGTCCCGGTCCGCACCCACGCTTTCGGCAATATCAGCGACTACATCAATTTCCTGAATGCTTTTTCCCTCGCCAAAGTACGTTCGGTACGTGGCCTTGGCGAAGTATTTGGCCATTTCCGAATCGATGTCATCAATGGCGTAGAATGCCCGAGCCGCGTTGGCCGTCGAAACAGGAAATACCTCGGGCATAGTCCACGGCACATCCATGAACCGGGCAAGACGGCTGCAGTCGTGTATTGAATACGCCCCCTTTACAGGCACATCCATGAGCGGGACCGCACCGGTTTTTTGCATGGCAACACCAATCAATATGGGATGCCACTGAATGGTTCGTCCGAAGGGTGCAACAACGCTTTCCAGCCCCTCTGCGGCAAAATAACCATAGGGCGAAGAAAAATCGAAATAGAAGTCTATCGGATTGTTATCGACCATGGCCTGTTACCTGAACTGAATATTTCCCTGAGTCCACCATACTATCATCGCTGGACGGCACAAACGGTGATACCGGCTTGTGTCGCCGGACGTTCCATGCAAGCCGTGAACCAACGCATGGCATTGGGAAAGTTCCCTGAAAACGTGCCCATCTCAATCATCCGGGCCAACGACCGCAGCCACGGGAAAATGGCGATGTCGGCAATGGTGTAATTCTCCCCCGCTATGTACGCCGTGTCCGTCAATCGTGCATTCAGCACGCCCATCAGCCGCATGGATTCCACCTCATAACGCTGCAGGGCATAGGGGTCGCGCAAATTGTCGTCGCCGCGTCGGTGGAAATGTTCGTATTGACCGAACATGGGTCCAATGTGCCCCACCTGAAAGAACAACCATTGCAGACATTCGATCCTGGCCGATGGTTCCACAGGGATCAGGCTTCCGGCCTTGTCGGCCAGATACATGAGGATCGCGCCGGATTCCATGATGCGCAAAGCCCCGCCATCTGACCCCGCAGGATCCACAAGAATGGGAATTTTGGCGTTGGGGCTGATGGCGGCAAATGCATCGTCGTGCTGCTCACCCTCGAACAGATTGACGGTGTGCGGCTCGTACGGAAGCCCGGTTTCCTCAAGCATACAGGCAACCTTGATGCCGTTCGGCGAATTGATGGAATACAATTGCAATCGGTCGGGATACTGGCTTGGCCACCGTTTCTGAACCAGCGCATAATCGATCATCGTGGCAATGTCCTCTACAGCAATATCCAGGCGGCCAGTCCCAGAAAGACGAAGAACCCGACCACGTCGGTCACGGTAGTAACAAACACACTGGATGCGATGGCCGGATCAATCCCTGCCCGTTCCAGCAAAACCGGTATAGACGTACCGGCGAGACCGGCAATGGTCATATTGACGACCATGGCCAGCGCGATTACCAATCCCAGCGCCAGATCGTCAAACCACAGCCAGGCCACACAACCCGCAATGACGGCGAACAAAACCCCGTTGATTGATCCAACTAGCAATTCTTTGGTAATAAGCCGCGCGGAATTGGTCGCGGTCAGTTCCTTGGTTGCCAGGCCGCGAACGGCGACCGTCAGGGTTTGTGTGCCTGCATTGCCGCCCATGGACGCGACGATGGGCATGAGTACGGCGAGAGCCACGATCTGCTCAATGGTGGCCTCAAACAGGCTGATGACCGCGGATGCCAGCACGGCGGTCAGCAGATTGACGGTAAGCCAGATAAACCGGGATTTGGCTGTATCCAGAGCGGCATCATACAAATCATCCTCACCGACACCCGCCAACAGCATCATGTCTTCTTCGTGTTCGTCATCAATAACATCGACCACGTCATCAATGGTGATGGCACCGACCAGACGGCCACCATCGTCAACCACGGGTGCCGACACCAGGTCCCGTTGGCGAAACAGATAAGCCACATCTTCCTGGTCCGTTGAGACAGGGATGATGTGCATCTCGGTCCACATGATATCCGTTACCTTGATGGGGCGACGGGTCCGCAGCAGGCTGGAAAGTGTGACCGCACCCACCGGTTTGTGTGCCGGGTCGACCACATAGATGTCGTAGAATGCCTCCGGCAGTGATTCCGGGTCATCATCGGCGCTTTGGCGCATGAAATCGATTGTCTTGCCCACCGTCCAGAACTCGGGCACAGACACCAGTTCGCGCTGCATCAGTCGACCGGCACTGTCTTCCGGGTACTTCAGACTCTCGACAATAAAGGTCCGGTCTTCCGCCGGCATGGCCTGCAGAACCCGTTGTTGATCTTCTTCGTCCAGATCCTCGATAAAATCGACGGCATCATCACTGTCCAGGTCAGTGACCGCCTGCACAATGTTATCCAGGCCCCAGTATTCGATAATCTCATCGCGGACGGTGTCATCCAGTTCGGCAAGGGCATCTGAGTCCAGATCCTTGCCCAGAACATCCAATAATCGCAGGCGGTCTGCCGTACTCAGCCACTCAAGCAGATCGGCGACGTCGGAATAGTGCAATGGCGCGCACAACGAACGAACCAGGGCAAAATCACCCGCATCCAGCGCATCAACGATTTCGTCGACCTGGTCTGTATCCAGCTCATAGGTTTGCGACTCGGTCTGGTCGGACGTTATTTTGTCCTGAAATGCATCAATCTGATCCATGGCACCGCCCCTTTCCTGTAGTGCAGTGTACCTTGCTGCCCAAGATTCGAAAGGCCGAAAGCATTGCGCGTGTTATGAGCAAAAAAAGCTGTCCATGAGACAGAACACTCCTTCCCGGAGCACGATCCGTTTGCTAGAGTTCGTCACCCACGAAGAGAGTATTAATCATGGACAGTGCGCAAAAAAATTCTCTGGAAGCCGTTATGCATGTGCTGATGATCATGGTGTACGCTGATCGGCGGGCCCGGTTCGAGGAACTGGAATATCTGCGCGACTGCATCCCCAAACTCAGCCTGTTTATGGACAACACATTTAAGAAACCTGACAAAGGCATGGATTTGATGATTCGCGAGCACATGGAACATGCGCGCTATATGTCGGATGCCACGGATCTGCATGCCACCATTGACGAAGCGCTCGGCAAAATAGATGATTTAGGCCTTCAGCCACGGGTGTTACACGCCATGAAGGAAGTCGCCACGGCGGATGCCGATCTTCATTTGAGCGAAAGCACCCTGATCAAACGTGCGATGATCTTGTGGCACGCAACAGAAACAATACCGGATGCCTAAATCAACGCCGGGAAACGCGAGGTAAATATGAAAGACGTGGCTGAAAATTCGCTGGAAGCCGTCATGCAGATTCTGATGCTGGCCGTATTTGCCGACCGGCGCGTCAAGGACGAAGAACTGGCCAATCTTCGCGCCACCATACCCACCCTGTCACTGTTTACGGAAAGTGACCTGGAACTTCCCACTGATGGTCTGGACGCCCTGATCGACGAGAACGTAGCCTTTGCCCGCGACCTGATGGATGATTCCGACCTGCTGATCGCCACAGATGCAATCCTGCGCCGGATTACCAACCCGTTGCTGGCACCGCTGGTGCTGAACGCCATGCGCGAGATATCCAATGTTGATGACGACTTCCATCCGGCTGAAGATCATCTGCTGAACCAGGCCATAACGATCTGGTTTGACTAAACAACATATTTTGACAAAACAACCGGCCCCACGGGGGATTTATG
>JAJFID010000009.1 GCA_021775325.1 Rhodospirillales bacterium | reverse complement strand
GGGCAAAATTCTCGCCCTGCCAACCCGCCGCAATCAGATCATAGGTCTGGTCTTTTGCCCGCTGAACGCATTTGGGCCATGGAACAATGATCGCTTCGACATCATATCCAGTGTGCTGAAACACCTTGGCCACCAGATCCGGAACGAGTCCCTTGCCGGGTAGATCCTCACCACCATACTTGCCCCATGTGGTTCCACAAATGGATAGAGCCCCTTTGGTTCCAGCGACCGACTCAGCCGCCTGAAATGAAAACAACAGAGTTAGTACAATTGCAATAAGACGATTTTTCATAACACTTTCCCAGGCACCTTGGATGCCGTACTTCAGTCAAGATAATCCGCATAAATTCTGTCGTAACGTCCGGCAGCTTTCAGCTTTTGCAAGCCTTCTGCAAACTGTTGTCTGGTCTTCTGATCTCTGAAACCCGCCCCAAAAAACATGGCATCACCGAAAATTGGAGCGAACGCATATGATTCAACCGACCCTCCGAACTCCCTGACCCAATGTTTGAAAATCTAAACATCGGTTATCAGCACATCGGTTCTGCCCGCCATCATGACACGAACCTGATTCTTCTGATCCGCGATCTCACGATACGACGAGAACTGCGGTATCATGTCGCGAAAATCGCTCCCAATGAAATCACGGGCACGCTGAAAGGCCAGGATGCGAAGCCCCGAAAGATCGTTCAGTTTCTCGATCTGACGGCCAAGGTCCTGCCTGAAAATAGCATGATCATGAAGCCGGAGAAAATCATCATAATAGACAATTCCGGCAATATCCCGGGGCAGCAGGGAGCCTGCATCGATTCGCCCGGCTTCGATTTGCGCCGCCATGCGTTCGTAGTTCATGTAAACAGGCTGAACAGTAATGCCAAATTGAGCGAACACTTCCTTGAAAATCGAAATCTCGATCCCCAGTTTTCGACTCATATCATGATCAGCCTCAGATACAGGACTTGAGGCCAGCACGTACGGTGCCTTGCCCGGGTTAAAACCGACGCGAATGGTGTCTTGTGCGACCGCACCACTAACAAAGGTGATAACTGCTGAGAAAAACAGGGCTACAATGCAGCTCTTCATGGCGCTCTCGATGATAAGGTTTTCTTGATAGCATTGTAATGCCTGCCAAGGCATTATAGCCAACGATTTGTCCTGAACTTTAAGGTTGTATCTGGTGTTCAAGTCTCTCGCCGCAAAAACCTTGAGCGTTTTCATGCCGCTGGTCCTTGTTGCCGAGCTGGCTGTATTCAGTTTTCAGATATGGACATTTTATACAGAGGAACAATCCAGTCTGGTCGAAAGGCTGGCCGACCTGACGAGCGTTCAAAGCGCCGCGCTGGCAACGGCGGTCTGGGAGTTTGACGATGAGGAGATCAACAACCTCATTCGCCAACTGATCAGGATTCCGTTTATGGAAAGCCTTGTCATTTATGATGACACCGGGGCCCTCGTCGCCTCAAGCGGAGACTACCAGTCAGAGCCAGAGCATGCGGCGTACCGGGAAACTGCGGATATCGTTTACTTTGAGGGTGGAGATTCGCAGATTGTCGGCAGGTTGACGTTGACTGTGAACGACAGACATATTCACGCGGCTCTGATCGATCATGCCAGACTCACCGGCATCACGCTTATCACCCTGTTTGCGGCACTGGTTGGCGGCACACTGATTTCGACCAGGTTGTTCATTGGACGCCCGCTCAACCTCATGATGGCGGCTATCGAACGGGAAAAGTCCGAACGCCAACACCAGCAAGTAGACTGGGAAAGCTCCGATGAGTTGGGCCTCGTCGTGAAGTCCTACAATGCTATGCAACTGCACCAGGAATCTTCGGACAAAAAGATTGCCGAATACCAGGACCACCTGCAGGAACTGGTTCGTGAGCGGACGTCAGAAATTCAATCCAGTATTGAGTATGCCAGCCGAATCCAGCGTGCGATGCTGCCTGGTGACAACGTTCTGTCCGAAGTATTCAGCAATTATTTTATTCACTGGGAACCGCGCGAACCGGTCGGTGGCGATATGGTCTGGTGCCGCCGATGGGGTGATGGGCATGTTGTCATATTGGGGGATGGCACGGGGCATGGCGTATCCGGCGCCTTCATGACGCTGATATGCAGCAGCGCCCTGGAGCGCGCAGCGAAAGAAATAATGGTTGGCGACCTTCCCCAACTGGTACAACGCATACACCAGCTTACACAGAAGTCCCTGGGGCAGGATAAAGAGAGTTGCCAGACCGATGACGGGATGGAACTCGGTGCGTGTTACATACCCAACGATATGGGGTCTCTGAATTTTGTCGGCGCTCGTTTTGATCTGTTTATTGTTGAAGGTGGCAAAACAAGAAAGATCAAGGGATCGAAAGCCGGAATTGGGTATCCTGATATAGCGTTCTCACAAGTTTACCAGAGCCACGATATCCCTGTTAGATATGATCAGTCTTTTTACATGACCACCGATGGAATTCTGGATCAGATCGGCGGTGCAAAAAGGTGCATGTTTGGTCGTCGGCAATTTCAGGCCATGTTGGCATCTATCGACAACGAATCGTTTTCTGACCGAAAAAACACCATTCTCGAGACGTTTCAAGATCATCAGGGTAACGAGAGCCGTCGCGATGATGTCGCCATTATCGGATTTTCACTGGAGCCGCTGATTACACCGTCGTGATCATATTGATTGGGGGAATGATCCTAGACAGACCTGCATATGGACCTTAATTTACGTAAATGGCGGATACCGCTAGAGAGGACTAAATGGAGAATATTGAAATAGCTGGCACGAAGACATCTCCGGAAATTCATATGGATTTCTCAACGGGAGTATTTCGTATGTCCGGTGAGTCATATTCAGAAGAGTCCTCACAAATTCTGTCAGATGTATGTCGAAATTTGGAAACGTATTTGGCCGACAACGAGGCGTCTACAGTCGAGTTCTCGTTCGCTTTACAGTACTTCAATTCGTCATCCACTCGCGGCATCATGCGCATTGTCAGCACGCTTGACGCGGCCGCAGGTTCCGGCCGTTCTGTTGTCATTAACTGGCATTATCGTTCGTTTGACGAAGATCTTGAGGAATTTGGCGAGGAATTTGGCGAAGACATTGAACACGCAAAATTCGCTATGATCGAAGATCCGGAAAGCTAGGTATCAGTCGTCATTCCGGACAAGCAGTTTCGGATCAATAGTTGGTGCACCGACAGAGGAACGAATCCTTTTTTCCAACGCTGCAGGAGAAACAGGCTTTACCAGATAGCCCTGAATTCCCAGTTCCACCGCTTTCTGAAGATTGTCCTCATCCGAATGTCCGGTCAGGATAACAACGGCGACGTCCTTGTTCTTTTCGCCTGCGACACCGCCACGCAAGTGTTCGATGAACTTGAGCCCGCCCAAAACGGGCATCTCCAGGTCACAAATAACCAGGTCCAGTTTACCATTTGACTTGGAAGCATTTGCCAGACCCAGTTCTCCATTCTCTGCATCGGTGATCTGAGATACGCCCAAATCCAGAAGCATCCGCTGGATCAGTCGTCGCATAAACACCTCGTCATCGATAATAAGTATACGTAGTGATCCAAAATCGACGGTCTTACTCATGCCCGGGCCTTCTCGGTTGTTGGTTCGAATAAACTCTACAGGGATTCAATGTAGTCTACCACCGAATCCATCAAGCCTTCCAACTGTGGAAAAACAAGTTCGATCGCTGTCCAGTCTTCTGCCTTGCCGGTTCTCTCCAGTTCCTCACAGAGATCGGCGAGGGCGTACGCACCGACGGCGCGCGAAGATGACTTCAATTTGTGGCTGGCTGTCCCGATGAGGCTCGCATCATGTGCGTGGTATCCGGCATTGATTTCTTCGACAATGTTCCTGGATGGTTCGATGAACTCCAGAAGAATTTCTTTGAACGTGGCGTCATCATCACCAAACATGCCTTTGAGTGCGGCAGGATCAATTGCGTCTGTAGTAGTGTGAGAAATCTCCTGTTCCACTGGACTGTTTACTTGAACTTCATCGAGTTCGATTGACGGTTGAGACGGCATCCATGTGCCGAGCACAGCCCTGAGCTTGTCCAGTTCCAGGGGTTTGACCAGATATCCGTCCATACCAGCCTCAAGACAACGGTCGTCTTCGCCCTGAAGGGCATTGGCCGTTATTGCGATAACTGGCAGATGCCCGCCACACCCTTCCTCAGCCTCCCGAATTGCCGCCGTCAACTGGTACCCGTCCATACTGGGCATGTGACAATCCGTTAAAAGAATTGCGTATCGACCCGTTTTCCATGCGATAAATGCTTCTTCACCATCGGAAGCGATTTCGCACGCATAACCCAGCAACTTGAGTTGACGACTGATCACGTCCTGATTTGTAAGATTATCCTCTGCCACCAGGATCAGTTCATTTCGTACTATGGCCTCCTCAACACTCGGGGCGTGAGCCTTGGGTCCATCAGAACTCGCCGGAGAGTGGTCTGCCTCTGGCTCCGGTTCTGTTCTTCCGGCTGCCAGCGCGACATTATGCAGGAAGGACGACCGTGACATGGGCTCATTATCGACAATACACACGCTGTCAGCGATGAGACCTTTTTTGGTGATTCGATTGGTTGTTAACAGAACCAGACCGATACCCTGTTTCACGAATGGCAAGCTTTTGTAATCAACATCCGAACCCTGCTCCACAACAACCAGATCAACGCCATTATCATGGCCGAGCATTGCCGGAATCTCCGTAACACCGGGACAAGGCAATGGGTTAGCACCATAGCCCTTCAGATAGCGTGAAACGATATCCCTGAGTTCATCGTTTTCAACCGCTGTCAGAATGTTCAGGCCCGAAATATCAGGAGGTGTCGCCCGGGAACCTTCGTGGTCGGATATCAACGGTATGGTAACGGTAAAAACGGAGCCGACAGACTGTTCGCTCGTGACCTCGATTTCGCCATCCATCAGGTCTGTCAGGCTCTTGCAAATTGAAAGTCCCAGCCCGGTCCCACCGAATCGCCGCGTGGTTGAACTTTCAGCCTGAACAAAGGGTTTGAAAAGAGACTCGACTGCTTCCTGTGACATGCCGATTCCTGTATCTTCCACACTGATGGAAATTGCATCCTGATCAGAACGCCAGTTTTTCAACAGTACTGCGCGGATAACCACACGTGTCCGATTGTCGGCCTCGCTTTCCGTGAACTTGATCGCGTTCCCGCCCAGGTTAAACAGGATTTGCCGAATGCGGACCGGGTCAGCAATGACCATCTCCGGCAGTTCAGGATCCACAAATGTCATGAGACGGACATGCCGACTTTCGGCATTTGGTTGCAGAGTCTGGGCTACCCCGTCTATGACGTCACATAACGACACGGGAACCACATCCAAAGACAGTTTTCCGGCTTCTATCTTCGACGAGTCGAGGATGTCGTTGATTATTTGAAGCAGGGTAAATGCCGAGTCTCGAACTGTCCGCATCATATGTTTTTGTTCGGTGTCCAGTTGCGTTTCACCAAGCAGGTCAATCATTCCGATAACGCCGTTCATGG
>JAJFID010000080.1 GCA_021775325.1 Rhodospirillales bacterium | reverse complement strand
AGGTCTCTCTCGGCGGCGAGCATGGCATAACGATTGATTTTTTCGGGAAAGGCGGGCCATCTTTCCAACCCGTTTATGTCGGCGATGTAGCGGACGCAATCGTCAACGCCCTGGAAGACGGCAACACGGCAGGGAAGGTTTATGAGTTGGGCGGCCCCGGCACCTACAGCTTCAAACAGTTAATGGAGTTAATTCTGTCGGCAACAGGTCGCAGCCGGATACTCATGCCTGTATGCTACTCGGTTGCCGAACTGGTCGCTTTTTTTATCGAAAAACTGCCGAAACCCTGGCTAACCCGTGATCAGGTTGTACTGATGCAGACGGATAACGTGGTGTCCGGTAATTTGCCGGGTCTCGCCGAACTTGGTGTTCAAGCCCATACTGTCGAAGCAGTTGTGCCGATTTACCTGCAACGGTTCCGCACACAGACCCATGGCCGCATTACGCAGGGTTAGAGCATTTTCTGCGAACAGATGTGCACACATAGTGCTCTAACGGAAACAGACAAAAAAGTTTGAGTTAGAAAGTCAGTATCTTCCGGGCAGGCCGCTCGAATCGGCACCTTCCTGATTACCGGCCGCATTAACCACGATCTCGCCAAACTCGCGCAGAAACACCGATCCCTTGACGGTCCGCTGTATCAGGACGCTCCTGCGGTCGCTTTCGTCAGGCTTGCGCCGCACCATGCCAAGCTCGGTCAACCGGTCGATGGCGCGGGTCACGGCGGGTTTGGAGACGTTTAGCGCAGCGGATAATCCTCTGACCGTATGCGGCGGCGGTGTCAGATACACCGTGAGCAACATGGCCATTTGGCGTGCGCTCAAATCCGGTGCGTCGATCCGCACACTATCAACAATGGCACGTCGCCAGATGTCGAGGGCCTGCAGTTCAGATAGTTCTATGCCCATTCGACCGGCCCTTCTTCATTACGAATCAACAACGAACCATAAATCAACTGGTTATGGAACCGCAAGCAATTGCTTCTGATTACCTTCCGAAACATTCCGCCAGATAACTGTAAACAGCCCGGATACCCATGGCCTCGCCACCTTCCGGTCGCCCTGGTCGCGACGACAGGTTCCACGCCATGAGATCAATATGTGCCCACTTCTGCACGCCGCCTTTATCCCGCTGCACAAACCGTTCCAGGAACAGGGCAGCCGTTATTGCGCCACCATAACCGCCATCCGGGGCATTGTTGACGTCAGCTACTTTTCCCACGACCTGAGATGCATACCCCTGCCACAAAGGCATGCGCCAGAGCGGGTCGTTCGATCGTTCGCCATGCGACAACAGGCCTTCTGCCATGTTGTTGTCATTGCAGAACAAAGCCGGCAACTCGGTCCCCAGTGCAACACGTGCGGCACCGGTCAAGGTCGCGAAGTCCAGAATCATCTCAGGATTTTCCGAGGTCGCTTCACACAAAGCATCCGCCAGCACGACGCGGCCTTCTGCATCTGTGTTCCCGACTTCAATCGTCAGGCCCTTTCTGGTCGCCAGAACATCTCCGGGTCGCATGGCATTGCCGGAAATGCTGTTTTCAACGGCCGGTATCAGCACACGCAACCGAACCGGCAGCTTCATTGCCATGACCATGGATGCCAGACCCAGAACCTGCGCAGCCCCGCCCATGTCTTTTTTCATCATTTTCATGCCGGCGGCGGACTTTATATCCAGACCACCTGAATCAAAACACACGCCTTTGCCCACCAGCGTAACCTTGGGATGGCTGGCCTTGCCCCAGGTCATGTCGATAAGGCGCGGCGCAGAATCACTGGCCCTGCCAACGGCATGAATTGCCGGGTAATTGGCCCTAAGTAACCGATCTCCGACGGTAACTTTGAGCTTCGCCTTATGGGTTTTTGCAAGGACCCGCGCCGAGTCCGCCAGTTCGGCTGGCCCCATATGATTGGCGGGCGTGTTAATGAGATCCCGCACCAGATAAACCGCATGGGCACAGGCCAGCACAAATGCCTGATCAACGCCGCGTGGCCAGACAAGCTGGCCGAGTTTGGCTGTGTGTGAGTCCTTGAAAGAATCAAACGCATATCCGGCCAGGGCCCACCCCAAAGCCGCATTGGTCAGTCGCGTCGAATCCTCATCACCACCATCTGTATCCGGCACAAGTTGATAGGTTCCAGTCGGCAAGGACTTGGCGATACTCGCCCACTCCCAGATTGATCCCGTATCAATACCAGCGGCCGCCAGAACGGGCGTGCCAGTTTCATTGGGGATGAGACACGTCGAACCGCTTGCTGCGTTAAATCCGCTCGACTTCACCCATGTACGCTGTGATTTTTCCAGGCTTTTGGACCAGGCCGCCATGGATTTGGGCACGATAACCCTGAGCGGCACGGCCCCCGCTGCGGACTTCCTGAAACAAGCTTTGGGCACAATGGTTCTCCTGTATTGCGTTCTCAAATCGCGCTCACGTATTGCGATCTTGCGCATGTGGCATAGAATTCTTCGTGCAGCATGACGTCTTATTGATGGATATGAAAGTATGGAGAACGAATAATCGCGATGTCTGATTTCACAATTATCCTTGGCAATAAAAACTACTCATCATGGTCGTTACGTCCATGGCTCGTTCTCAGGAAAACGGGCGTGGCATTCACGGAAGAAGTCATCCCTCTGTATGCGCCAGAGTCAAAATCCAGGCTTCTTGCGCATGGCCCGTCTGGCAAAGTGCCGGTCCTGAAGCACGGCGATGTGACCATCTGGGACTCGTTGGCAATTTGTGAGTACCTGGCTGAAATATTCCCCGACGCCGGGTTATGGCCCGAAAATTCGAGAGACCGGGCATTTGCACGGGCTATTTGCGCAGAAATGCATTCCGGGTTCATGGCCTTGCGCGATGACATGGCCATGGATATGCGCGCATCCCATCCGGAACATATACCCGGCCCCGGTGTGGATGCTGATATCACGCGCATCACAGAGATCTGGAATCAGTGTCGGGCGGAGAACGCCAACCAGGGCCCGTTTTTGTTTGGCGATTTCACCATCGCCGACGCCATGTTTGCGCCTGTGGCATCGCGTTTTCGCACCTACGGCACTAAGCTTGACAAAATTTCGGCAGATTATACTGATGCTGTACTCCATTGGCCGCCGTTGGTCGAATGGTATGAAGAAGCCCTCGCAGAACCCTTTACGATCACCGCCTACAACAACCCGGAAGATTGACTCATGACCAGTGACTGTCAGCAACGTACATCCAGATTGCAAGAACGCCTGCGCGAAGCCGGTGTTGACGCGGCTATTCTGACGGATGGCGATTCAATCGCCTATTTTGGTGGATACTGGAACTACCTGGGGCTGGAGTTTGGCCGTCCCACAATCATGGTTGTCCCGGCTGACGATGCACCATCGATCATAACGCCACTGATGGAATCGGACATGTGCCGCGCCATGACGTGGGTGGACAATGTTGTTCCGTGGGAAGATGGCGACGGCGCACCATGGGGCGATGCCATGCGCCCGACACTCGGTACCGGCAAAATGACACTGGGTATCGAAGCGGCAAAAATGCCTGCGGTTATCGCCGGATACATCGGTGCCAACATTCCAACCGCACGACTTTCCGACATTGCCCGCATGGTCGGTGAAATTCGTGTCATCAAGGATGAAAACGAAATCGCCATCATGCGACAGGCCGGCCAGGTTGCCATCGCCATGGTGGAATCCGGTCGCGACGCGCTCGGCGAAGGCGTCCCGGAATATGAGCTGGCGCTGGCTGTCATCGCGGGCGGCACCCGAAAAGCCGCACAGTATATGGACCCGGACAAGGATCGGTTTTTCTCGCCCACAATTCACAATCTACAGGTTCTGCAGTCCGGCCATGACACCTGTATGGTTCACCGTCGTTCCAATGTGCGGCGCCTGCAAAAAGGCGACCCTGTGTATTTCTGCTTTTGTGGAATGGTCAACTTCAAGCATTACAAGCTGGGTTTTGACCGCAACTACTTTATCGGCTCCGTCACGGACGAGCAGGCACGCGACCATGAAATAACCATCGCCGCCCAGAAAGCTGCACTGGACGCCATACGCCCCGGTGCCATTGCCGAAGAAGTTCACGCCTGCGCAGATGCCGTGTATCGGGACGCAGGGCACGCGCCCGGCTACCGGACAGGGCGGGCTATCGGCTACTCATTCCTGGAAAGCCCGGAGCTGAAAGTTGGCGACCAGACGGTTCTTCAGCAGGGCATGTCATTTGCGGTGGACGGCGGCATCACGGTGGCAGGCCAGTACGGCACCCGCGTCGGCGACAGCATTGTGGTCACCAGCGACGGGTACGAGTATCTGACACCATTTGATAAAACGCTGACGGTCGTCTAGCACCTGCCGAATCAGCGGACCAGAACGGTTTCGACGATTTGATCGAATGTATCCAGATCGTCCAGACCCTTGGCAAGGATTAACCCACCCTCAAGTGTTGCCATGAACTCAGCGGCCCTTGATTTGGGAGATACGCTGTGATCATCACCAGTGCCCGCGTGGAGACGCTCGAACACACGCGTAAGCCAGACTATGCATTGCTCGAAAAACTGGCGCGCCTCGGTCCTAACGATTGCCGGTAGCGTGTTGGCCTCGGCACCCAGGATCCCGCACAGACACATCCGGTGATCCTGAATCAGCGTATCGCGAAACAGCGAGGCGAAGAATTTCAGGTTATTGCCAGGGTCGGTATCACGGCCCTCCATATCCGCAAGGCTGTCCATGAACTGTTGCGTATACCGTTCCGTTACGGCCGCGCCCAGGTCGGCTTTGGTGGGAAAATGGTAGTGTATGCTGGCACTTTTGATCCCGACTGTGGCGGCAAGATCCCTGAAACTGAATCCGTTGTAACCATGCTTTTGAATGAGCGCCTGCCCTTCTTCCAGCAATTGATCGCGCACATTATCCATTTCTTCTGGCTCTCTTCGCGGTACATCCTGATATGGGTCGCATGAACCCACGGACACAAAAATTCTCTGTTGACATATATTTTGAACTTATCTATCTATACATAGGTAGTCAACCTACCTACTACTTGGTAGATTTAATAATCTCAAATACGAAAGAGAGTAAAACCGATGAAAATTCATGAGTATAACGGATTTCCCGGGCCGCGACGGGTTCGCATGTTTCTGGCTGAAAAGGGTATCGACAGCATCGAGTTTGAACAGGTGGACGTACCTGCGGGCGAACACCGCAAAGATACGTTTCTGTCCAAGAACCCTTATGGCACCGTACCGGTGTTGGAGACGGCGGACGGGCAATACATCAGCGAGACCGTCGCCATTTGTCGTTACTTCGAGGACGTGCACCCCGAGCCCGCTCTCATGGGTGACACCCCGCAGAAAAAGGCTGAAATCGAAATGTGGCAAAGACGCGTGGAGCAAACCATGTACGACACGATTGCCACGTATTTCCATCAGGGCACGCCCGGTCTGGGTGAACTGGAGACCTATCAGAACGCGGAGTGGGGTCACAAGAACAAGGAAAGATATGAAGACGCGCTGATCCGCATGGACCAACACCTTGAAGGGAAACAATACATTGCCGGTGATGCGTACTCGGTTGCGGATATCACCGCGTTATGCGCCATCGGTTACGCAGGGTTTGTCAATATGGCAATCCCGCCGGAACTGGAAAATCTTACCCGCTGGCACTCGGACGTATCGTCACGCCCAAGTGCCGCAGCGTAATTTTCTGACAGGAGTTCACGCTGTGACATCGAACCTCAATATGGATTTCCGGAAGGCCGTGACAATTGACACCACAACCGTGGCGTGGGTGGACAGCCCACTTCCCGGTGTGCAAAGGCGCATGCTGGAACGGGCGTCGGCCGAATCCGGCCATGCCACGTCAATTGTCCGGTATGCACCGGGCAGCAATTTCACGCCGCACATCCACGCGGGCGGCGAAGAATTTTTTGTGCTTGAAGGCGTGTTTTCCGACGAGACCGGCGACTTCGGTCCCGGCATGTACGTCCGTAATCCCGTGGCATCAAAACATCAGCCGCGCAGCGACGACGGTTGCACTATTTTTGTCAAACTGTGGCAAATGTCGCCGGAGGATCAGGACTATGTACGGATCGATACCAGATCAGGCGAATGGTATCCGGGGCTTGTACCCGGTCTCAGCGTTCTGCCCCTGCATCAGTTCGGGGCAGAAAGCGTTGCCATGGTGAACTG